>NZ_RAWC01000100.1:0-30409 GCF_003611685.1 Corallococcus sp. CA049B
CCCCCAATCCCATTCCCACTCCCGAGCCCACCCATGAGCACCATGAAGCCCACTGACGAAACCCAGGGCCCCTCCGAGGACACGCCATCCGAAGCTCCCTCGCTCACGCGCCGCGGGCTGCTCGCGCGCACGGGCGCGACGCTGGCGACGGGCGCCCTGCTGATGCACGGCCGCGCCGCCCAGGCGCAAGCCAGCGTGTCCGGCGCGAAGGCCCCGCGCGAAGCGTCCACGGCGGGCCACGGCTACCGTCCCGTCGTCGTGCCCAACGGCGCGAAGCTGCCGTGGAAGAACGTAGGCGGCGTGAAGGTGTTCCACCTGGTGGCCCAGGAGGTGGAGCACGAGTTCGCGCCCGGCCTCAAGGCCACGTGCTGGGGCTACAACGGCCACGTGCACGGGCCCACCATCGAGGTGGTGGAGGGCGACCGCGTGCGCTTCTACGTCACGAACCGGCTGCCCGCGTCCACGACGGTGCACTGGCACGGCGTCCTCCTCCCCAGCGGCATGGACGGCGTGGGAGGGCTGAACCAGAAGGCCATCGCGCCGGGAGAGACGTACCGGTACGAGTTCACGGTGCGTCAGTCGGGGACGTGCATGTATCACTCGCACCATGACGAGATGACGCAGATGGCCCTGGGCATGGTGGGCCTGTTCATCATCCACCCGCGCAGGCCAGTCGGCCCGCGAGTGGACCGCGACTTCGCCATCATGCTGCACGAGTGGCGCATCGATCCGGGGACGATGCGTCCGGACCCCAACGAGATGACGGACTTCAACATCCTGACGATGAACGCGAAGGCGTTCCCGGGCACGGCGCCGCTGGTGGTGCGCAAGGGCGAGCGGGTGCGGATCCGCTTCGGCAACCTGAGCGCGATGGACCACCACCCCATCCACCTGCACGGCTTCCAGTTCCGCATCACGGAGACGGACGGAGGCCGCATCCAGGAGAGCGCGCAGTTGCCGGAGACGACGGTGCTGGTGCCCACGGGGAGCACGCGCACCATCGAGTTCGTGGCGGACGAACCCGGGGACTGGGCCATGCACTGCCACATGACCCATCACGTGATGAACCAGATGGGCCACGGCCTGCCGAACATGGTCGGCGTGAAGCCTGGGGGCCTGGACGCGAAGGTGCGACCCCTGCTGCCCGGCTACATGACCATGGGACAGACGGGCATGGGGGACATGGCGGGCATGCACCACATGCCCATGCCCGCGAACTCCATCGCCATGGTGGGCGGCAAGGGCCCCTACGACGAGATCACCATGGGAGGCATGTTCACGATCCTCAAGGTGCGCGACCGGCTGGACGGCGATGGGGATCCGGGTTGGTACACGCCGCCGAAGGGGACGCTGGCGCAGCTCGCCCACGAGGACGAGCTGCGCCGGGACGGCATCGACGTCTGAGCAGCCAGGCCCTCCTCACGACGGTCCGCCGCGCCCTGGGGCAAGCGCCTCTCCAAACGGTCCTTTCATTGCATCAGCGGCCCGCGACGGCCACCTTGTCATACGGCCCCAAGGGATTCTGATGACGGGGGGAAGGACCATGCCGAGCATCGCGGAGGTCATCCGGAACCATCACTCGGAGATCGTCCAGTGTTGGATGGACAAGGCGACCCGGGCCGCGTCCGCCCGTGGCCTGGACCAGCCCGAGTTCAGGAACATCATGCCCGCCTATCTTGCTTCCCTCGCGGAAGCGGGCGCATCGGGAGGAAGTGGCGGCAACCATCAGCGGCGGCATGTTGAAAGCCATGCGTCCGCACGGCTTCGCCAGGGCTTCCACGTGGCGGAGGTCGTCGAGGAGTTCGCCATCCTGGGGCGATGTATCACCCATACCTGGGCCACCGCGCCTCCGGACGAGCAGCCCGACGGAGGTGACGTCGAGCGGCTCTACACCGAGCTGCACGTCGCCATGAAGACCGTGACGGACCTCTTCGCCAAGCACCTGATGGAGGAAGAACAGACAGAGAAGCGCTACCTGCTGCTCCTCCAGAAGGTGGCCAGCGAGGCCCTGAGGCTGGACGAACCGAGCAGCCAGAACCAATTGAAGGAGCTGCTCAAGATCATCCTGGAGGCCATGGGCGCCCGGAGCTGCGCCTTGTTGCTGTACGTGCCAGAGGACGCGAGCCTGGTCACCGCGGCCTCCACGGGAATCGGCGACGAGCAATTGAAGCGCTACGCGACCTCGCTGGATCCCAAGCCCCTTCCCGGGAGCATCGTGGCGGCGGGTGAGGAGACATACTCCCTCCGGGACGTCACGACCACGACGCTCGAGGTGAGCGAATCGCTCCGCCAGGCAGGAATCCACTCCCTGCTCGGGGTCCGGCTGCCTGCCCACCGGGCCCTGATAGGCGTGCTCTACGTCGGGCTCACCGAGACCCGTGAGTTCACTGCCCGGGAGAAGCAGCGGCTCCAGACGCTGGGCCAGCATCTGAGCGTCCACCTGGAGAACGCCCGGCTGTACGCGAACCTCCAGGAGAAGGTCGAAGCGCTCGAGACCGAGCGCGGCCTGCGCGAGCAGTTCGTCACCATCCTGGCGCATGATCTGCGCGGCCCCTTGTCGACGGCGAAGATGGGGGCGCACGCGCTCCTCCGGGTTCCGGAGAAGCTGGAGGCGCGACACGACCTGGCGCTGCGGATCGACCGGAACATCGAACGGGCGGACCAGATGGTACGGGACCTGCTCGACACCAATCGCATCCAAGCGGGCCAACGGCTGCCGCTCCGGCTCGACACGTGCGACCTGGGAAGAATCGCCCAAGACGTCGTCGAGGAGCTGACGCTGCTCCATGGAGATCGCTTCGTGCTCGAAGCGGAGGAGCACGTCCGGGGCATCTGGAGCGCCGAGGAGCTGCGCCGCGCCTTGTGGAACCTGGGCACCAACGCCCTCAAGTACGGAGCGGCCGACAGCCCCATCACCTTCACCGTCACGGCGACCGGCGCGCAAGCGCAAGCCTCCGTGCACAACCAGGGGCCGGCGATCGCGCGTGCCGACCAGGAAGCCATCTTCAAGCCCTTCATCCGGACCCGCTCCGCGAAGACGGGGCCGTCGAAGGGCTGGGGACTGGGACTGACGCTGGTGTGGGGGTGCGCCCAGGCGCACGGTGGAAGGGTCGAGCTGACGAGCGACGCCGACACCGGAACGACCTTCCGCCTGGTGCTGCCCTGGGACGCCCGCCCGTTCCAGGTGGAGCCGAACGGAGCGGAGCACGCCGGACGGGATTCGGTCCATCCATGACAGGGGGCTGACACGCAGGGGGAGCCCCCATGTTCGTGAGTGAACGGAGGAACGGCACCCATGCAATTCGCAGAAAGCGTCGTCCAGGGCCGCATGGTCGTCGCGGCCGGAGGTCAGTCGCTCGGGAACGTGGAGACCCTGTCCATCGACAGCGAGACCTGGAAGATCGACTCCCTCCAGGTGAAGTTGACGTCGGAGGCTTCCGAGCAGTTCGGCGTCTACTGGAACTACTTCCACGCGGGGCGCATCTACGTGCCGACGCGCCTGGTGCATTCGGTGAGTGACACCGTGCTCCTCTCCGTCACCATCGATGAGCTCCGTGAGGTGCTCTCCCAGGACTCCGCCAGCGCCCCCAGCTGAGCACGGCTTTACTCCTCCGGGCCCGTCCACTACGAGACGCCCGATGAAGAACGGCTTCTGCTGGTACGAGCTGCGGTCCCCCAGGCCCGACGAGGCACGACGTTTCTACGCGAGCGTGCTGGGGACGCACGTCGTGCAGGAGATCTCCCCACTGCCCGAAGCCGCCGCTGCGCGCGGGGCTCCGAGTCACTGGCTGGGGCACATCCATGTCCCCGAGCTGGAGTCCTCCGTGCAGCGCTTCGTCGCGCTCGGAGCGGAGCGGCTCGGGCCGCCCCGGAGGTCCGTGGAGGGTGTCGCCTCCACCGTGCTGCGGGATCCCCTGGGTGCCGTGGTCGCCCTGACCTCCCGGACCGGACGGGAGGTGCACCGTGAGTTGGCGTGGCACGAACTGCACACGGCCGACCACGTCCGAGCCTTCGCCCACTACCGCGACCTGTTCGGCTGGCGGCCCACGGAAGCGCTCCAACTCGCTCCCGAGGTCGGGACGTATCAACAGTTCACGTGGCACGAGGACAGGCGCAGCGTGGGGGCGGCCTGCGGCACCGCACGCCTCCCGCACATCCATCCGCACTGGCTCTTCTACTTCGCTGTCGACGACCTGGACCGCGCCCTCGCCGCGGTCGTCGAAGGTGGAGGAACCGTGGCCAACGGCACCCACGTCATGCCCGATGGGATACGCGTCGCACCGTGCGAGGATCGCCACCGCGCCGCGTTCGGCCTGCGTCAGGCGCCGTAACATGAAGCCCAGTTCAGCTTTACAGGCTTGATGGAGTAGATTCGGGCCTCCCCCGGAGGCCCCCATGACCGCCCCTCTGCCGACGCTGGAACGCCTCCCTCGCGGAGCGCTCACGCTGTTCCGCGTCCGGGCACTCCTGCGCATGGGCGTCTACGGTGGAATCGCGTTCGCCGTGGCGCTGGGACTGAGCTTCGCGGGCAACGAGCGCTGGCCGTTCCTGCTGCCGTGCGCGGTGGTGCTGGGCTTGAGCGTGTTGACGGCGTGGTATCCACAACGCGCGCACGAGCGCTGGGGCTGGGCGCTGCGTGAGCACGACCTGGTCATCTCCCACGGCGTGCTCCTGCATGAAGTGGTGTCCATCCCGGCGGGACGCATCCAGCACGTGGACGTGCACCAGGGCCCCATCGAGCGGTCGCTGGGGCTCGCGCGCCTGCAGATCTACACGGCGGCGGGCAGTGGCGCGGACGGAGAGATTCCCGGCCTGACGCGGGAGACGGCGGATGCGCTGCGCGAGCGGTTGGTGCGGCGCGAGGCCGACGATGTCGTCTGAGCCGGTGGCACTGGCCGCCCCGGAGGAAGCGCCCTGGAAGCGGCTGAGCGCGAAGGCGCCGCTCGCGGCGCTGGTGCCCCTGTCCGCGACGATTGGCCGCATGCTCCTGGGCGCGCTGCTGCCCACGTACTTCGCGGGTGAGCGCGGCCTGCCGGGGGTCCTCTGGGCGATCGTGCTGAGCATCGCGGTCCTGCTGCTCGCCGCCGGGCTCTACGAAGTGGCCACGATGAGCTACCGCGTGGTGGGCGCGCAGTTGGAGATCCGCTCGGGCATCCTCACGCGCACCTCCCGTTTCATCGAAGCCGCGCGGGTGCAGAACACGGAGGTCTTGCAGCCCTTCGTGTCGAAGCTGCTCGGGCTGGTGGAGGTGAAGGTGGAGACGGCCTCCGGAGGCAAGGCGGACGGCCATCTGCGAGGACTGACGCCAGAGGATGCGCAGGCGTTGATCCACGCGCTCCAGACGGTCAGGGCCGAAGGCACCGCGGCGGTGCTCCTGCCCGGCGAGTCAGCCCCGGAGGAGCGCGTGCTCTCCGAGGCCCACCTGGGAGGCCTGCTGCTCTACGGCGCGACCGCGCTGGGGCTGGGCGTCATCGCGGTGGTGATGGGCGCTCTGCATGAAATCACGGAGACCTTCCACAAGCTGCTGCTGCCCTGGATGGAGGCCCACTGGGACGCGCTGGCGGCACCGGGCATGGGCTGGTTGGCCGCGACGGTGGTGGCGCTCGCGGGGTTGTTCGGCCTGTGGTTGGTGAGTGGCGCGCGAGCGGTGTTGCAGTTCCATGGCTTCCGGCTGGTGGACACGGGCACGCACCTGCGCGCGGTGGGCGGGCTGATCACCCGCCGGCAGGTGACGGTGCGGCGGGCGCGCATCCAGCAGGTGGTGCTGGATGAACCCTTCCTGCGCCGCACGCTGGGCTTCGGTTCGGTGGAGGTGGAGACGGCGGGCGTCCGCACGGGCAAGGAAGCCGCGGACCGCGCGGAACTGCTGGTCCCGGTGGTGCCCACGGCGCGGATGCCGGAGTTGCTGCGGGAGTTCGTGCCGGAGCTGCCTGACGCCATGACCTTCCAGCGGGCGCATCCCAAGGCGCTCCTGCGGGCGCGGATCCGCGCGGTGGGCCTGAGCGTGCTGGTGGCGGCGCCAGCGACCTGGTTCTGGGGAGCATGGGGCGCGGTGGCATGGCTGCTGCTGCCTGCCCAGTTGCTGGGAGCCTGGTTCGACTGGCGCTTCCAGGGATGGCTCATCACGGAAGCCCTGGTGGTGGTGCGCCAGGGCTTCTGGCGCAGACGCACGACGGTGGTGCAGCGCTCCCGCATCCAGTCCGTCCGGGCAAGACAGGGGCCGCTGGAGCGCGGGTACGGCATCGGGCACGTGCGCATCGACGTGGCGGGTTCGCACGTCATCCTGCCCTGCGTGGGCTGGGAAGAAGCCCAGTCGCTCATCGACGTACTCCCGGCCCGGCGTCCCGCGCGTCGAGTATCGCCTGCGCGGATTCCCGGAGAGGCGCCATGCGCGAAGGAGTCCTAGCGCTGTGCGCGGTGCTGGTGGTCTCGGGATGCGCGGGCGTGGAGGCGCCTGAGCGCCGCAGGGGTTCGCGAGTGTTCCGCCAGAAGGCGGCCTTCGCATCCGACGACATCCCGGAGCGACGGAGAACCACGGACACCCGGACCCGCCAGGGTGTCGACCCGATCGATCCCCTCACCCATCAATCAGTCATCGAAGCCCTCGGGCAGGTGAAGGACACGGTGGATGGCGTCGCCAGGGCGCTCCCCAGGCTCGCGGAGAACACGAAGGGCCTGGGAGGTTCCGACGGCGTCTTCACGCGGTACACCGACTACGGATCCATCCAGGTGCCATGGCTGCGTGGCGCGACCACGAGAGCGACTTCGCTCGCGGGCGCTGCCGAGTCGGTCGAGGACACGGACATGCGAGCGGCCATCCTCCGCATGACAGGTCCGCGTCTCGAAGCAATCATGAGTGGCGCGATGCTTCTGGCCACCTGGCTCGACTTCCTACGGCTCGCGGAGGTCATTCAGAAGGAGTGTCCCTTCTACGGAGTCGAGCGGCTGTTCGTGGACCTGGACCGCGTGCAGAAGCGGATCGAGCCCGCCATGACGGCGCTCGCGTCAATGGACCCGGACAAGGTGCACGCCACCGCGACCGCGATGCCCGGACTGATGGGGCAACTCACCCAGGAGTTTCAATCCATCCAGGAAGGCGCCCGCGTAGCGATGGAGCGCGGCGGCCGGGTCGTCGCGGCGGCCCAGTTCCTCGAAATGGTCACGCTGGTTTCAGCCCTGAAGGCGACGCTGCCCAGGCCGCCACCCGCCGCCCCTGTCACGCTCGGAGTGGGGCTCGTGATGGGCTCGGGAGGCGTGATGATGGGCTCGCGCGTCGTCGTCACCGCCGAGTGGGTCGAGCGGATGCGCAGGCTGGTGCAGGCGGGCGTCATCTCCGCGCCCGTCGTCAGCGCGGCGGTCCGCATCCACGCGGGTCAGGTGTTGATGTCGCAGGCGAAGCAGGACCTGCCCAAGGGCGTGCGCGAAGCACTGGGAGACAGCCCCGAGGTTCGCGCCATGCATGAGACCGGCAGGGCCGGAGCCGGGATGTCCAGCGCCCCCAGACACCACGTCCTGCCGCAGGAGCATCGCGAGTGGTTCGAGAAGCGCGGGTTCACAGGCGAGATGGACATCGACCAGTTCTGCGTCCGCCTGGAGCAGTCACACCACGAGGCGATTCACGGCGGCGGCGACTGGAAACTGGGGCGCACATGGCCAAAGGAGTGGAATCAGCACATCATGCGCCTCTTGAAGGAGAGCGAGACCCCTACACGCCGCCTGCTGACGCGTGATGAGATCCTGAAGATCGTCGCGGCAGAAATGCGGCGCTTCGACATTCCGATGGCATTCACTCCCGGAAGAAGGCGATGACGGACGGGCGTTCGTGGCAGGGGAACTGGAAAACTCGCCTGTATGAGCGCGTCCGTGAGCACGGCTACGACTCGCTCACCGCTTTCGCGGAGGCGCGTCCCACAGCCTCGCTCGTGCAACTGGCTGAGGAGCTAGGCAAGGACGACATTGCCGGGGTTCAGGTCTTCAGCGGTCTGGTTGCGGAGGCCGAGCGAAGCCATCGCCTCACCAGATTGGTCCGCAGCCAGTTTGTACGAGAACTGTCCGAGGACTTCCCCGATGGTTGGCCGGCGATAGTGGACGACAACAACCGCTTCACTCTCGCCCATGCACTCGCACGTTGGTGCAGTTACACGCCGGAGACGCATGAGGCGCGGGTCAAGAAGGTTCGAGATGCGCTCCTCGAAGCACCTCCACCTCCTGGCTGGCGCCCACTCGGCCCTGACGACGAGTTCCTCCTCACGCTCCTGCCGGACAACGAAGCCTGAGCCGCGTCACCCCGCGCGACCACCCAGCGCCTTCATCCAGATCACGACCGCCACGGCCCCCGCGTCCGGAACCCCCTTCGCACGTTCGCCCAGGTAGCTGGCCCGGCCCAGTCGCGGTGACATGCTGGCGGTCGCCTCCGCGCCCTGCTCCGCCGCGCGCGTCGCCTCCGCCCACGCGTCCCCCAGCGTCCTCCCCTCCCGGACCGCACGCACGAACGCCGCCGCCGCTGGATGCAGCGCATCCACCATCGTCCGGTCTCCGGGCTTCGCTCCGCCCAGCTCCGACACCGCCTCCACACCCACTTCGAACGCCTTCGCCCAGGCCGCCGCGTCCGCCGGCTTGTTCGCCAGGAGGCGCGCCGCCCGCAGCAGCGCCGTCGCGTAGAACGGCCCGGAGCTGCCGCCGATGCTCCGGCGCAACGCCTGTCCCAGCTCCGTCAACGCACCCGACGGCGTGGCCCATGCCCCCTCCGGCAACGCGCGGATCGCCGCCGCGCCTCGCGCCAGGCTCAAGCCCAGATCTCCATCCCCTGCCCTGCTGTCCAACTCCGTCAGCCGAGCCTCCGCCGCGTCCCAGGCGTCCGCCACCGCCAGCGCCGCCGCGCGCACCTGCGCCATCACCGGCTGCGGCTTCGGATGCCCCTTCACCGTCGGCAGCGCGGCGCGCGCGGGCACCACCTGCCTGCGCGTCACCACCTGCCCCCGCCCCGGCCACGCTGGCGCCTCCGTCGGCGCGTCCAGCCGCGCGAGCCGCGCGTCATCCACCTTCAGCAACGTCAGCGAACACCCCGGCATCTCCAGCGCCGACAGGAACGTGCCCTGCCATGCGCGCTCCACCGTCACGCCCCGCTCCGCCAGGAACGCCAGCGCCCTGCGCGTCACGATGGCCAGCTCCATGGGCGGCGTGCCTCCCAACCCATTCACCATCAACGCCACCCGGTCGCCCCGGCCCACCTTCCGGTCCTCCACGATGGTGGCCAGCATCGTGTCCGCCAGCACGTCCGCGGGCTGCAATGCCACACGGCGCACCCCTTGCTCACCGTGGATGCCCAGCCCCAGCTCCACCTCTCCCTCCCCCAACATGAAGCCCGGCCGGCCCGCCGCCGGCACCGTGCACGGCCCCAACGCCACGCCCATGCTGCCCAGCGCCGCCGCTGCTTCGGAGGCCTCGCGCGCCACCTCCGCCAGCGACGCTCCCGCCGCGGCCGCGGCCCCCGCCACCTTGTGCACCAGCACCACGCCCGCGATGCCCCGGCGCCGCTCGGGCTCCACCGTGTCCCGCAGCGCCACGTCGTCCGCCACCACCACCACCTCCGTCGGAATCCCCTCCGCCCGCGCCAGCTCCGCCGCGAGCCCGAAGTTGAGCCGGTCCCCCGTGTAGTTCTTCACGATGAGCAGCGCCCCCGCCGTCCCCGCCACCGCGCGGATCGCCGCCAGCACCGCGTCCGTGCTGGGCGACGTGAACACGTCTCCCGCCACCGCCGCGTGCAGCATCCCCGTCCCCACGTAGCCCGCATGCGCCGGCTCGTGGCCGCTGCCGCCTCCCGACAACACCGCCACCTTCCTCGCCCCCAGCGCCGCCGGCACGTCCGCGCGCACCACCACCGTCTCCCCCTCCAGCAACGCCTGGCCCGGAGCCAGCGCCACGAACCCCTCCAACATCTCCTGGACCACCGCGCGCGGCGCATTGACGAGCTTCTTCACCAGCGACTCCTTGATCGGAACGAACGGGGATGGACTGTGCTCCGCATCCACCCTTCCGCCCCCATTGCAGACCGTCAAGGCGGACGTACGCCGCAAGGCCGTGGAAAGACGTTTGCGTTACAGAGCCCGCTTTCCCATTGACTCCAGGGGATTCATGACAATGACCATCAATCCCATTTGCCAGGTTGCAACAAAACACGGCGGCCCGGCGCGAAGTGCGACCGGGCCTGTCCGAGCCATGCCTGATATTGCCGGGACATGTCCCAGACAGCACCCCGTCACCCGTCACTGCCGCGCCCCATCGTGGGTGAGCTCAAGCTGGAGCGCTCCAACCAGCTGCTCGCCGAGGCCCGCAAGTGGGTCCCCGGCGTCACCCAGACGATGATGAAGAAGCCGGATCACTTCGCCCCAGGCGCCTTCCCCGTGTTCCTCGCCAGAGGCAACGGCGCCCTGGTGGAGGACGCGGACGGTCAGGAGTACATCGACTTCATCCAGGCGCTGGGCGCCAACATGCTCGGCCACAACCACCCGGCCGTCGCGGAGACCCTCCGCAAGCACCTGGCGGAAGGCATCATCCACTCGCTGCCCACGCCGGTGGAGGTCTCCTCCGTGAAGGCGCTGGTGCAGGTGATTCCGGGCGCGGAGATGGCCCGCTTCTTCAAGACGGGCGCGGACGCCACCTCCGCCGCCGTGCGCCTGTCGCGCCACCTCACCGGCCGCGAGCACATCGTCACCGTGGGCTACAACGGCTGGCACGACCACTTCATGTATGACACGCCGGGCGTGCCCCCGACGGTCGCGAAGCTCACCACGCGCCTGCCCCTCTTCACGCCCCAGGACGAGCCCGCGCTCCTCCAGCACCTGGAGCAGCATGGCGAACACCTGGCCTGCGTGCTCCTGGCCATCCCGTACAACCGCACCGTCACCCGCGAGTTCCTCCTTCAGGTGAAGGAGACCTGCGCGAAGCACGGTGTGCTGTTCGTCCTGGACGAGGTCGTCACCGGCTTCCGCCTGGCCCTGGGCGGCGCGCAGCAGTACTTCAACATCCAGGCGGACTTCGTCACGCTGTCCAAGGGCATCGCCGCGGGCATGCCCCTGTCCGCCATCGCAGGCCCGGAGAAGTTCCTCAGCCGCCTGGGCGAGCTCCACGTGTCCACCACCTTCGGCGGCGAGATGCTCTCCCTGGCCGTGTGCGAGGCCGTCATCAACGAGTACCGCCGCACCCCCTACATCGAGCACATCGCCAGCCTGGGCCGGCGCCTGCGCGACGGCATCAACGCCCACGCGCGCGAGGCGGGCTCCACCCTGGAGGTCATCGGCTACGACGCCGTGCCCTTCTTCCGCTTCGACAAGGTCGTCCCCGAGCACGTCGAGAAGATGATCCCCTTCCAGGCCGGCATGGCCCGCCGGGGCGTCATCCTCCGCCGCGACCTGAACTTCATCAGCGCCGTGCACACGGTGGAGCAGATCGACCACACCATCGCCGCCGCTGGCGAGGTGCTGCGCGAGCTGGCTTGAGCCAGGCGAAGCATCCGGCCCCCGGGATTCGAAGTCCCGGGGGCCGTTTCATCGCGGGTGGCCTACGTGCACATCAGCCAGGAGCACTTGCCGGACTGGCACTCGCGGCCGGAGGAACACAGCGAACCCTTGGGGCGCTTGTTCACACACTTGCCGTCGTTGGTGCCCCAGCCGCAGAACTGGTTCGAGGCGCAGTGCGAGTCCGCGGAGCAGGTGCAGACGCCCGGGATGTCGCCGCAGTCGTCCCACGCGCTGCACTGGTTGGACTTGCACTCCTGGTCGAAGCGGCACGTCTCCGACACCAGCTTGGTGCTGGGGGCGTAGGCCTTGCCGCAGAGCTTCGGGTACGACGCCTCGCGGGTGGCCTTGGCGACGTAGGGGTCGACGCCGCCGGTGTCGATGTCGTTGGCCGCGTCCGCCATGCCGGTGCGGGTGCCGCTGGCGCGCTCCCACATCCGGATGAAGTTCTCCGAGGAGCCCTCCAGGCCCGTGGTGTTGACGCCCAGCTGCTTCAGGTCCTTCACCAGGTCCGGCAAGAGGCCCACGTGGGCCAGGCCATACACGTCGAAGTCGGTGCCCAGCGGCGGCGGCCCGGAGACGCGCTGCTGCTCTTCCTGCGCGTCCGCCTCCGCGCGGAAGCCCGCGGAGCACGCGCCGAAGTCACCGAAGCGCGGGCGCGTCTGCTGGATGAAGCCGTTCAGGTCCGCGCCGAAGCCCATGTTGACCTTGAGGCCCTGGCGGCCGAACTCGTACGCCTGCGCGAGCGAGCGCGTGGAGCCCTGGCAGTTGTTGGCCACCGGCGTGCGGTTGTAGTTGCGCGTCTCGTCGTGCGCGGTGCGCAGGCCGAACATGCCGCCCGTCTGGCGCACGTAGCGGATGACCCACGACGGCGTCGTCTTCTCGTTGGCGGCCAGGGCCGGGTTCATCACCTCGCGGAAGTGGCCGTGGGAGATGTAGAGCGGGTAGTACGTCCGGCCCTGGGACAGGGCATAGGCGTCCTCGACGCTCTTCTCGGACATGTGGGCCATGTCGATGAGCATCCCCTTGTTCATCATCTCCTGGACCAGCGCCTTGCCGTCCGCGGTGAGGCCCTTGGTGTTCTTGCAGTTGGCGTCCACGTCGAAGCCCAACGTGAAGCCGTTGCCGGTGAGGCCGCAGTCCGTGTCGATGTGACAGTTCTCCAGGAACTGGGCCACCTGGAAGATGGCGTTGTGCGGGGCCGCGCCGCCAAAGCGGTTGTCCAGCTGGTGCACGGGCTGCAACGATCGCACGCCCAGCGAATAGACGCGGTTCAGCTCCGCGCGCCAGTCCTTGGTGCCGAAGAGCTTGCTGGACTCGATGGAGAGCACCATGGCGAGCTTGCCCTGCGAGATGATCTGCCGGGCGTGCGCGGGCGACAGGGCGATCTCCGCCCAGTCCGTGCGCGCGTCGAAGTCGCGGGCCATCTGGAGCTGGACGTCCACGTCCATCATCTCGTCACAGGGCCGCTTGAGGTTCTGGTACGGCAGCGCCTTGCAGAGGAACTCGTTGCTGACGAGCGACACCATGACCAGCGACATGCCGCCCTGGCGGGCCTTGTTCAGCCAGCCCTCCCACGCCTGCTGGTGCGCGATGGTGTCCCAGCGCGGCCACTGGGTGGGCGTCTCCATGCGGCCCAGGTGCAGGCCGGTGTCGCCCTCGGTGCCCTCCACCTGGCCGATGACCTCCGACGCCACCGCGCCGCCCACGCCGAAGACGTCGGACAGGATGGGGATGCCGCCCAGGTTCACGCTGCCGGAGTTGGGACAGAGGTTGAGCATGTCCCGCAGGTCCATGCGGACGCGCGCGTGGTCGCTCTCCGGCATGCCGCCGTCACAGCTCGCCAGGGTGCCGGTGTGGCTCCCGTGGAACCACCCACCGCCGAAGGCTTCTTCCGCGAACATGTGGTGGTGCATCTCCGCGAAGCCACTCACCGCGAGCGGCTGGGCCACCTCCGCGGGCGCTTCCACGGGCGCGGGCGGCTCGTCGGAGACAGGCCCGCAGGCCAGCGCGAGCGACGTGGCCGCGAGCAGCGGCGAAGACAGAAATCTTGAGACATTTCGGGAGCGACGCGACATGCGATGCACCTTTCCGGGGTGGAGGTTCACTGGGCGTATCAGCACCTGTTCCAGCTAATCAACTCTCACGGCCTAAGCGCGGTGACGCATGACTTTGACGCGCTGCGCGGCGCCGTGGGTTGTCACCTGCTCGCGCCGTGGACATGTGTGCTTCATGGCGGCCACCGACACGCTTCCAGACCATCCGACGCCGGAGCTGCTGGAGCGCGTGGGCTTCCTGCGGCGGCGGTGGAAGTTCGGCTCGGCCACCCAGCTGCTATGGGCCAGGTTGGAGAGCAACGCCTCGCTCATCGAGCTGTGCCGGGATGGCGCGGAGCGCACTGCCGGAGGGAAGGTCATCCTGGACCAGTGCCAGCAGAAGCTTGAAGTTGCCCGGCGCTGTCTGGACAAGCCATGGCGGCGCTGGTCCTTCTCCTTCTGGGAGGTCCTCCACGAGGTGGATGGACTGCTGCTGCTCGTGATGCCACCGGCCATGCTGGTGCCGCGAGCGCTCGAGATCCAGCAGCAGTTCGAGCGCCGGGTGACGGACTCGCGAGCCGAACTCTGGCTCGGCGCTGACAAGAAGAACGGTCCCCTGCCTGAGTGTGTCCGCAGGCTCGCCCGGCTGGACACGAACGGGGACTGCGCCCGGCCCTCCCCCACCCTCGCCCCGGAGGAACTTTGCTACTGCCGCCACGTGCTGCGCGGCGCGCTCGACGCCGTCAACCAGCAGGTGGACAAGACGTTCTGGCAGCTCTCCATCAACGTGTCCCTTCAGGTCTTCAGCACGCTGCTGTTGCTCGGGGTCTTCATCGTCTCCGCCCTGCTCCTGACCCAGGGTTTCGTCGAGGACTGGCCCAGAACCCTGGTGCGCAAGGGCCTGCTGCTCATCGGTCTCGCGGGAGCCTCCGGGGCCATCGCCTCCAACATGCTGTCCAAGGAGCGCTTCGTCGTCGCCACCGGGGCGACGCTCCGCTTTTTCGCCTACCACCTGATGGTGAAGCCCGTCATCGGCGCGTTCGCGGCGCTGATGCTCCTCTTCCTGGAGCGGTCCCGCATGCTGCTGTCCGTGGACACGCGGGACGGGGCCACCGGCGCGGACGCCGGCTCCGCCATCCTCCACATCGTCGTGAACGACAACCAGGCGGCCTTCTTCACGATGGTCGCGCTGGCGGTGGTCGCGGGATGGTCCGCGGACAGGCTCCTGAGCTCCGTCATGGACAAGGTGCTGGGCAGGCTCCTGGGACAGTCGGAGAAGGTACTGCCCCCACCCAAGCCCCCGGTGCCGCCCTCCGAAGAGATCCCGGAGGCGCAGTAACGCTCAAGCGGGCGCGTGGGCCTCATCGCGGGGCACGGCCCTCCGGGTGAAGCGGGCCAGTTCTTTCAGCAACTCATCCGCCATGCCCAGCGCGTTGGGCCTCCACGGCACGGTGAAGCGCGCGTCCATGCTCGTCTGGCGGATGTTGGACAGCCACTCGTGCACCTCCCGCTCGGAGTAGCCCGCGCTGCGCGCCGCCTCATGCAGCAGGGAGTATTCGCGCAGCAGGAAGGTGGAGAACGTGACCGGGTCGTCCGCGCCCAGGGCGATGGGGACGGGGGGCGGCGCGCCCTCCTCGGCGGACGGAGGATTGAGCCGGAGGATGGGGTGGTTGCGCAGGTCCAGCAGGTTGCCGATGAGCAGGTTGCTGGATGGGTTCACCTCCACCACGGTCCCCCGCGCGCCCACGAGCCGGCGCATCGCGGCCTGCACCGACCGGAGCGTGGCGACCTCCGAGGCATCCAGCGGGATGTCCACCAGCTGCTGCCCCCGCTGGAACACGCGCTCGTCCTCCCGGTAGGCCACGAGGACGCGCCGGACGTGCGCGCCGTTGAGCACCCGGCTCCAGTCGAGCCGGCGGAAGGCCCGGCTGAAGGCATCCAGTCCCACGCCTCCCTCGTCGCGCGCCAGCGGCGGACACCAGAGGTTGTGCAGCACGTGGTGCGCTTCGGCCAGCACGTGCGGCGCGACGCACCTGCCGAAGACGGCCTCGGACAGCTCGCGCAGGAGGTTCTCCACCCGCTGCGGCCGTCCGGGTGGGGCCTCCGCGGACAGCGCCGGGGGCAGCCGGTAGTCGCTGTACAACCGCCACTCGAAGACCAGGTCCCACAGCCGGTCCTCGGCCGGCATCATCACCGCGCCCACGGACTCGGCCCACGCCCCAGGTTCCACGCCCAGCGCGGTGGCGTGCCCCAGCCGTCCTCCCGTGCGGTCCAGGAGGTAGTGCACGCTTTCGAAGATTCTGCGCAGGCCCTCCATGAGGTGCCGGTAGTCCTCGCCCACGTGCGACGTCAGCCGGAGCGGTGGAGCGTGCCTTGACTCCCGCTTCGCCGCGGCGCGAGCGGCTCCCCACCGGATGTAGCGGTACAGCGGCGCCAGCACCCACGTGGGCACGCTCAGCTCGTCCGACGCCACGTCCAATCCCCGCACCAGCCAGAGCGACAGCGGCACCGCCCGCAGCAGGTCCACCAGGGCCTCCACCTGCACGGACTGCGCGGCGAAGTAGTCCGAATAGCGCCCGCCCAGCTGCACCCGCCGCTCGGGCACCGGCTCCGCGTACGTCCCCATGCCGTGGGCGGGCGGCTGCCCCCGCGCCCAGTGGTGGCTCGGGTCCCGGTCCTTGATGAGGTGCATCACCACGCCGAACTCCGGCGACCGCCCATCCGCGACGCGCTCTCCCGTCCGGCTCAGCACGCCCCGCCATGATTGGGTGAGGGACGTCAGCTCCTCCGCGATGCGGATGGGGTCGTCCGAGGGGCTCGTGCGCACCTCCAGCGCGGCGATGGGTTGGTCCCCGCCCGCCACCGCGTAGGACACCTCCGCGCGCACGGCGCTCAAGGGCCCCTTCATGGCGCGCGGACGGCCATAGAAGCGGATGAACCACTGGAGCCCCGCGGTCAGGGGCCGCTGCACGTAGGCGCGGTAGCTGAGGCACCGCACGCGCTGGACCTGCCAGAAGAGGCGCTCGAAGTGCACGTCCTGGAGGCCCGCGTGCTCCAGGGCCGCCAGGTGCTTCAGGCCCGAGCGCACCAGCCAACGCTCGCCTCCATTGGGCGTGTCCAGCCGCAGCCGGAGCGCGACCGGATCACACCGCCGCCACACCTCGTCGAGCGTATGCGGGGGATCGTTCACGTTGTGGGCCGCCAGCGGATGCAGATCCTCATAGAGGCCGCGCAGCTCATCCAGGGCGGGAAGGACTTCCCGGCGGCCCCGCGAGAGCGCCTCCAACGTCCGCGCGAGCACGCGCCGCCGCTGAGGCAGCCAGGCCCGGGACTCCGAGAGGCCGCGCACGAAGTCCAGGAGCGGAGGCGTCTCGCGGCGCAGCAGGACCTCCGCCAGGACACAGCGGGTCACCGCGGCCGCCAGCAGCCAGCGCAGCATCCGCTCCCCGTCCTCGAAGGGCAGCCCCGGCCCCGCCAGCGAGCTCGGGTCCAGGCCCGGAGCGCCCACGGCGGACAGCAGCGAAGCCCACAGCAGCGGGAAGTCCATGCCCGCGCCGACGTGGTGGTGGACCTCCGCCACGCCGCGATCCAGCAGGTGCCGCACCAGCAGGGGCGGCTCGATGTCCACGTGCGTGGGAGGCGGCTCCACCGGCACGGCCGCCAGCAGCAGGTCCTCCGGCATCGCGAAGGTGAGCCAGCGGTAGTGCGTCAGCGCCTCCACCGCCTCCGCGCCCGTGCCCTGGAAGATGACCGTGACGCCGGGCCGCCGCTCCAGGTGCGTGTCCGCCAGGTTCCGCAGGTAGTGGAACATGGACACGCCCTGGCGTGGGGCCTGCCGGTGGCTGAAGTGCCCTCGCGAGGGGAACCAGAACGCATCGCGCACGGCGATGATCCGATCCAGCGACCAGCCGCTGGCGTGCTCCGACATGTTCTTCTCGCACTCGCGCCAGAGCGCCCAGGTGGGTTCGCCGTCTTTCGAGTCCAGCGCCGGCACCAACTCCGTCACCGCCGAGCGGAAGGCCTCGAGGCTCGTCAGCGGAAAGCTGGCGACCTCCGCGCGCACGTACGCCTCCGGGACGCGGCGGGGGGCCAGGGTGCCGGGAGGTGGGCGCGAGCCGTCGCGGTTCACTGATGCACTTGGGTGTGGGTGGCGTTCAGGTCCGGCACCAGCTTCTCCAGCGGATCCCCTTCGGGGTCCACCACGGCGAACCAGGCGTCCACCACGGTATCGAGCCAGTCCTGATACCTGGCCGACGCGGGCCCGCCGTCCGTGCCGAGCGCGCTCCGGAGCGACTCGGCCGTGCTGGAGAAGTGCACCGCTTCGCGCACCCGCTGCCTCCGGAAGGCCTTCAGCCGAGGCCCCTTGATGCGCCACTCCGTCCGCGCCAGGGCATCCCAGCGGGTGTCCTCCCCCCCGGATTCAGGCGGCGGGCGCAGCAGGTCCCGCGCATCGGGGGCAAGCGCGAACTCCGGAAGCACCTGGAGGGGGAGTGTGTTGCGCAGCCAGACCTGCGCGGTCCACGCCCGGTCATACACGTCGCTGCCCTTGGCGCCCTGGGTGACGAGTTGCTCCACCCAATGGCGCACCCGCGCTTCGTATTGCGGGACCTTGTCCAGCCTCAATTCTGGCGTCAGCACGGACGAGACGCCGTTGCCTTCATCTCCCCATTTCCACCGGCCCAGCTGCCTGCCCGCCACGGAGCAGATGTTCTCCACCCACGCCGCATGGATGAGCCGGGTGCGCAGGTTGGCGTCGTGGCTGTCATTGAGGAACTCATGGGAGATCCGCGTGAGGAACGCGCGCCACTGAGCGGTGAGGATGGCGAACTCGGTGAAGGTGCTCCACGAAGGAGGCGTCCACCAGAAATCCACCTGGACGAATGGCGTCCCGCGCGCGTGCTCCACCCAGAGCTCGTGCACGGTCACGACCATTTCCGGGCTCATATCGAAGGGCGTCACGTTCGCGCTCAGCACGCGGGGTTGCTCGAACAGCATCAGCACGTCATGCAGGATCATGAACCAGCCCGCGACGTTCGCGGGCATTTGCGCTTCGCGGCCGGAGCCCGCCAGATCCTTCAGTACCAGCACCACCTCATGGAAGCGGCGCAGGTGGACCTCCGTGCTCAGCATCTGGTCGTGCAACTCCGGTCCGTTTCCCTCCAGGTCGCTGGGGCTGCTCCGCAGGACACCATGGAGGCTGGTGCGCTTGAGGCGGCGGATGGGCTTCCCGGTCAGGTCCAGGACGACGCGTCCCTGGTCGTCATGCCGAAGCATGCGGTGGAGCAACTGCTCGCTCGCCCAGGCTGGCAGGTCGCTCTCGTCGATGGCGTTGCGGAGCATCTCCTTGGCGATTCGGACCGCGGACCCGCCTTGTTCCTGAGCGCTGAAGCCAGGGGTGGGTGAGCTGGGTCCATGGACTTCACGCCGAACCGCATGCCAGAGGTCCTGCAGGGTCCGCGCAGGCAGCCTGAGGGCGTTCCTGCCAGCATGGGTGAGGATTGGGTGGTCCTTGGTCTCGCTGGATTCTTGCGCCTGCTGGCCGTTATCGGCGGAGAGGGCGTCCCGGTAGCACTGAGCCACGTCGCCACTGAGCTGATGCGTCAGGTCGAAGAGGGCATCGAAGAATGGCAGTAGCCGATCCTCGGGCCGCGGTTTTCCCGGCAGCTTGATGCGATGCAGGAGCTGGCCCAGGGATTCGCTCTTCCCGCCATCCGCGGTGAAGTGCCAGGCCTCGTTGGGGTCCACCGGTCTCAGCGAGATGCGGTAGCTGGGTGGCAGCGCCCGGCGCAGCGTGGTCGCGGCCTGCCGCCGGGCGATGGCGAGCGTCTCCTCCTGGTCGTTCGCGCCGATGCCGGCCTGTCCGGAGACGATGAACTCCTTCTGGAAGGAGCGCTCCATGAAGCGCTGGAACTCCTGGTGGCCCGCGGCCAGCACGAACCAGAGGTGGCGGCTGGCCACCATGCGGGTGAGCTTCACGATGTTGTAGAGGTGCTCGATGCTCCGGTCGACGTTGTCGATGGGCAGCACGAGCAGCACCTGGTCACCACCGGACGGGCCGAAGCGAGGCATGGCCAGCGTGCGCGCCACGGCTTCCATGGCTTCCGCGAAGCGCGGCTGGAAGTCGGCGTAGATCTCCGACGCGCGGATCTGCTGCTCCGCGCGCACGCGAGCATCGGTGGTGGACGGGATGTCCTCCCACATGAACGACGCGTCGCGGATGAGGTGATCCAGCTTCCCCCACGTCTCCTCCGCGCCCTCCTCCAAGATGGAGGAGGACCATCGCGCGGACCTACCGGGCGCGCCCTTCACGTGCCGCTGATCGTCCAGCGCGGCGCGCACGCGGACCAGCAGCGTGGCCAGCAGGTTGGCATTGGGCGAAACGGGCTCCAGGTCGAGCGGCTCCAGCCAGTGGATGCGCCGCTCCAGGCGTTCGAGCATCCTCGACAGCTCGGCCCCCCGGGTCTCGTTGCCCGGCTCGCCAGCGAAGCGCTTCCAGTCCGTCAGGGCCTGCACGGCGCTGAGCAGGAGGGTCGTCTTTCCGGAGCCACGGTCACCGGAGATGAGGAGGCTGGTGGAGAGGTGCTCGTTGTCGCGACCCGCGGCCCGCGCGCTGTTCTCGCAAGCGGCCTCCAGCCAGGAGAAGAGCTCCCCCAGGCCCTGGCGCGTGGAGGTCAGCAGCTGCGCCCACTCGAAGGCCCGGGCCTCCGGAAGGGGGGTGGGCAGGTACTGCGGGCCCGCGTCCGAGGCGCTGTCCGGTGTCGTTGCCATGGCCCCGGAGGATGGACGGGGGACTCCGCCGTGCGAATCACCCTGGAGTGGTGAGGGATGTCACGCCGAGGAAGCAGCGCGGGCGTGAAGTCCGAGCCACGCGACGTGCACAACGTTGCGGGAGGAGGCGGCGCATGAAGCCGGGACAACACACCCCCGAACTCGAGTCCTTCTACCACCTGGGGCCTGGCCCCCTGGGGACGCATGCCTGTCAGGGCACCGCCTGCTTCGTCGCGCGCCACCTGGATGCCGCGCGCTGGCGGCAGGCCACCTCGGGTGACACCCGCGTCTACTGCCTGGGCCAGTGCTACCGGGCGCCCTCCGTCACCGGAGAGGACGCCCGCCCGGAAGTCCACATCCGGGCGCCCCAGGCCATCACGCTGGGGCGCGTCGCCAGCGGTGGAGCCCGCGCCCTGCCGGAGGCCACCCGCCAGGGTGCATACATGGCCCTGGAGCAGGCGCTGTCCTCGCCCCCCGAGGCACTCATCGCGCAGGTGGAGCGATCCGGGTTGCGCGGCCGGGGAGGCGCGGGCTTCCCCACCGGGCGCAAGCTGCGCGCGGTGGCCGCCGCGCCCGGCGAGGAGAAGACCGTCGTGGCCAACGCGGACGAGGGCGACGCCGGAGCCTATATCGACCGCTTCCTGATGGAGGACGACCCCCACGCCGTGCTGGAGGGCCTGCTGCTGGCGGCGTACGCGGTGGGTGCCCGCCGGGTCGTCATCTACGTGCGCAAGGAATATCCGCTCGCGGCGTGCGTGCTGCACGTGGCCCTGCACGAGGCCCACCGCGAGGGCGTGCTGGGTCCACACATCCTGGGCAGCGCGTTCTCCTGCGAGGTCTCCATCGAGGTGGGCCGCGGCAGCTACCTGTGCGGTGAGGAGACGGCGCTGCTCAACGCGCTGGAGGGACGCCGGCCCTTCGTGCGGGCCCGGCCCCCCTACCCCGCCCAGGCGGGCCTGTTCGGCCAGCCCACGCTGGTGCAGAACGTGGAGACGCTCGCCAACCTCCCGTGGATTGCACGCCATGGCGGCGAGGCCTACGCGGCGCTGGGCATCCCGGGCAGCCGGGGCACGAAGGTGCTGTCGCTCAACTCGCTCTTCCACCACCCGGGGCTCTACGAGGTGGAGCTGGGCACGCCGGTGCGCACCGTGGTGGAGGAGCTGGGGGGCGGGCTGCGCACCGGACCGCTGAAGGGCGTCCTCATTGGAGGGCCGCTGGCGGGCATCCTCCCTCCTCACCTGCTGGACACGCCGCTGGGCTTCGAGGAGCTCCAGGCCGTGGGCGCCTCCGTGGGGCATGGCGGTATGGTGGCCTTCGACGCGAACACATCCATCGCCGCGCTGGTGCACCACGTCTTCTCCTTCGGCGCGTATGAGTCATGCGGAAGGTGCACGCCCTGCCGCCTGGGGGCGCGGCACGTCGAGCGGCTCTTCGCGCGCGTGCTGGACGCCGGCAGCGCTCCTCGTGCCGGCGCGGCGGACTGGGAGGAGGTCGCCGAGGCGCTGCGCCTCACCAGCCTGTGTGGACACGGCACCGGCCTGGGGGAGTTCGCCCGGAGCGTGCTGCGCCACTACCGGGAGGAGGTGGCGGCATGCTTCGCGTGATCATCGACGGGCAGGTTCGCGAGTGCGCGCCCGGCACCCTCCTGGAGGCGCTGGAGTCCCTGGGCATCTCCATCCCCGCGCTGTGCGACGACGCACGACTGACTCCCGTGGGCGCTTGCCGCACGTGCATCGTGGAGGTGGAGGGCTGCGCGCGTCCGGTGACCGCCTGCACCACGCCGCTGGCGGAGGGCATGTCGGTCCGCACGCGCACGCCCCAGGTGGAGGCGCAACGGAAGGTGCTGCTGCGGCTGCTGGCCTCCCAGTACCCGGCCGAAGCGGTGGCGCGCCATCCGGACAAGCCCTTCCACCGCGCGCTGCGCGAGTACGGCCTGGCGGACGAGGCGCGCGGCGCGCACCGTCCGGAGTCGCTGGACGACTCGCACCCGTACATCCACGTGGACATGTCCCAGTGCATCCACTGCTACCGCTGCGTGCGCATCTGCGACGACGTGCAGGGACAGTTCGTCTGGCGGGTGTGGGACCGCGGGCCCGAGACGCGCATCCTCCCGGACGGGCCCAGCCTGCGGGAGAGCTCGTGCGTCTCCTGCGGGGCGTGCGTGGACAGCTGCCCCACCGGCGCGCTGGAGGACCGCACGCTGCTGGACCGGGGCTGGCCGGAAACGTGGACGCGGACCACCTGCTCCTACTGCGGCGTGGGCTGCGAGATGGACGTGGGCACGCGGGAGGGCCGCATCGTCACCGTGCGGCCCTCGCGCGAGGGCCCGTCCAACCGGGGCCACCTGTGCTCCAAGGGGCGCTACGCCTTCGACTTCGTGACGGCGCCGGACCGCGTCACCGCGCCGCTGCTGCGCGAGGCGGGCGGCTGGCGGCGGGCCTCCTGGGACGAGGCGCTGGGCTTCATCGCGGAGCGCCTGCGCCGCCTGCGGGACACGCACGGCCCGGACGCGGTGGGCATGCTGGGCTCCGCCCGGGCCACCAACGAGGAGAACTACCTGGCGCAGAAGCTGGCCCGCCTGGTGCTGGGGACGAACAACGTGGACTGCTGCGCCCGCGTGTGCCACGCGCCCAGCGCCGCCGGGCTGAAGCGGATGCTGGGCACGGGCGCCTCCACCAACTCCTTCGAGGACGTGGAGCACGCGCGCACCCTGCTGGTTGCGGGCAGCAACGCCACCGAGTGCCACCCCGTCGTCGGCGCCCGCATCAAGCAGGCGGCGCTCCGGGGCGCGAAGCTCATCGTCATCGACTCGCGGCGCACGGAGCTGGCGCGCTACGCGGACGTGCACCTGCGCCCCCGGCCCGGCACGGACGTGCCGCTGCTCAACGCGCTGGCCCAGGTCATCGTGACCGAGGACCTGTGCGCCCCGGACTTCCTGCGCGAGCGCGTGGACGCCGTGGAGGACTTCCAGGCCTTCATCCGCGACTGGACGCCCGAGCGCGCCGCGCGCCTGTGCGAGGTGGACGCGGAGGACCTCCGGAAGGCCGCGCGCCTCTACGCCACGCACGGCCCGTCCATGATGGTGCACGGGCTGGGCATGACGGAGCACGTGCAGGGCACGGAGACGGTCATGGCGCTGGTGAACCTGGCGCTCCTGACGGGCAACCTCGGCGGGCCGGGCATGGGCGTCAACCCCCTGCGCGGGCAGAACAACGTGCAGGGCTCCGCGCACATGGGCTGCGAGCCGGGGCAGCTCACCGGCTACGTCCCCCTGGAGGAACACCGCGCCCGCTTCGAGGCCGCGTGGGGCGCTCCCCTGCCCTCCACGCCGGGGCTGGACCTGATGCAGATGATGGAGGCGGCGCGCGGCGGGCGGCTCAAGGCGCTGTGGGCCTTCGGCTACGACGTGCTGCTCACCAACCCGGGGGCGAACACCACGCGACAGGCGCTGGAGCAGTTGGAGCTGCTGGTGGTGCAGGACCTGTTCCTCAACGAGACGGCACAGGCCCTGGGCCACGTCTTCTTGCCCGCGTGCACCTCGTTCGAGAAGGACGGCACGTTCATGAACGGCGAGCGGCGCGTGCAGCGGGTGCGCGCGTCGCTTCCCCCCGCGGGGGAGTCCCTGCCGGACTGGGAGATCCTCTGTCGCGCGGCGCGCGCGCTGGGACACCCCGAGGGTTTCGCCTTCACCTCCCCGGAAGGAATCTGGGACGAGGTGCGGCGCGTGTGGCCCGTGGGCGCCGGCCTGTCGTATGCGCGCCTGGAGCACGGCGGCCTCCAGTGGCCCTGCCCCGACGAAGCGCACCCTGGCACCCGGGTGTTGCACACCCACGGCTTTGCCCTGGGCCCGCGGGCGGCGCTGCGCCGCATCGGCTACACGCCGTCACCGGAGGCGCGCTCGGAGGACTTCCCCTTCGTGTTGATGACGGGCCGGCGGCTGTATGGGTTCAACGCGGGGACCATGACGTCCCGCACGCCGCACGCGCGGCTCCAACCCGGGGACTGGCTGGACATGGCCCCGGCGGACGCGGAGCGGCTGGGGCTCCAGGAGGGCGCGCGCGTGCGGGTGCGCAGCCGGCATGGCGAGGCGGTGCTGCCCATGCACCGCGCGGAGGGGCTGCGGGCCGGCGAGCTCTTCACCACCTTCCACACCGCGGAGACCTTCATCAACGCCGTCATCGGCCCGCATCAGGATCCGTATACCCATACGCCCGGCTACAAGGTCACGGCCGTCCGGGTGGAGCCCGTGGAGTAGCCGGGTCGTGGCGTCGAGCGGCGCTCCGCTCGTGGCACCCTGCCCTCCGCCTCCCTACCCTCATCCTCGAGGGCCTGGGATCCCGGCCCGGAGGCGCCATGGCCGACTCACAGTCCCAGACCGCATTGAGCGCCCTGCGCATCGACCGCTCCGTCGCGCCCGTGAAGCGCCGCCGCAGACCGCGCTGGCTCATCTCCGCGGGGCTCCTGGTGGCGATGCTCGTCCTGGTGGCGGCCGCGGTGGCACGCCGCGCGCCCACCGTGCGCGTGGCCGAGGTGCGTGAGCCGCTTCCCGGCGAGCAGCAGACGGAGCTGTCCGCCTCCGGCTACGTCGACTCGCGGCGACGTTCGGTCATCGCGCCGCTCGTCGCGGGCCAGCTCGTGGAGGTCGCCGTGGAGGAAGGAGAGCCCGTGCGGCAGGGCCAGGTGATCGCCCGGCTGGATGACCGGGATGCCCGCGTGGTGCTGGATCGCGCCAGGGCTTCGGTGCGGGCCTCCGAGGCCCAGCTCGCCTCCTCCGAGGCCCAGGCCGTCAACGCGCGACGCACCACGCAGCGCACGCGCAACCTCGCCCGGCAGGGCGTCGTCCCCCGGGCCCAGCTCCAGGACGTGGAGACCGCGGGCCGCGCCACGCAGGAGGCCCTCAACCTGGCCCGGGCGCAGCTCGCCGCCGCCCGCCGGGCGAGCGAGGCGGCCCGCCTCCAGCTCTCGCACACCGTGGTGCGCGCGCCGTTCGACGGCACCGTGTCGAAGAAGCTCGCGAACGAGGGCGCGGTGCTCGCGCCGGCCGCCCTTACCGGCACCAACCTGGGCGGCATCGTGGAGCTGGTGGACCTGCACGCCCTGGAGGTCGAGGCCGAGGTCAGCGAGGAGCAGCTCTCGCGCATCCGCATCGGCCAGCCCGCGCTCATCTTCCTGGACGCCATGCCGGAGCGCGCCTTCCCTGGGACGGCGACCACGGTGCGCCCCGCCATCGACCGCTCCAAGGCCACCGCCACCGTGCTGGTGCGCTTCCAGTCCGTCCCCCAGGGTGCGCTGCCGGACATGGGCGCCAAGGTGTCCTTCCTCCGCCAGCCACTGCCTCCCGGGGAGCTGGACGCGCACGGGCAGCCCCCGCGCGTCCCCGCCAGCGCGGTGGTGCGCGACGCGAAGGGCGCGGCCGTGTGGGTGGTGAAGGACGGACGGACCACGCGCCAGCCGGTGCGCGTGGGCGAGCGCGTGGGCGACGAGGTGTCCCTGACACAGGGCCCGGGGGCGGGCACGCAGGTGGTGGTGGCCCCGGACCCGAAGCGCCTTCGCGACGGCCGGCGCGTGAAGGTGGAGGCGGGGAGCGGATGATCCAGGACGCGCGACCCGAGCTCCCGCCCCCCATGGTGCGCCTGAGGGGCGTGTCCAAGACCTACCGGCGCGGCACGGTGGAGGTGCCCGTGCTGGCCGCGGTGGACCTGACCATCGGCACGGGCGCCTTCGAGGCGTTCATGGGCCCGTCCGGCTCCGGCAAGTCCACGCTGCTCAACCTCGTCTCCGGGCTGGACCGGCCCACCACCGGCGTCGTCGAGGTGGCCGGCCGGGACCTGTCGGAGATGGATGACCGGGAGCTCAGCGACTGGCGCGCCGCCCACGTGGGCTTCGTGTTCCAGCTCTACAACCTCATCCCCGTGCTCACGGCGGCGGAGAACGTGGAGCTGCCCCTGTTGCTCACGCCGCTGACGCGCGGGGAGCGGCGCCAGCACGTGGCCGCGGCGCTGGAGCTAGTGGGGCTGGGCCACCGCGTGGGCCACCGCCCGCCACAGCTGTCCGGCGGCGAGCAGCAGCGCGTGGCCATTGCCCGCGCCATCGTCTCCGACCCGGACCTCATCATCGCGGACGAGCCCACGGGCGACCTGGACCGCAAGGCGGCGGAGGCCGTGCTGGATCTCTTCGGCGTGCTCCACCGGGACCTGCACAAGACGCTCGTCATGGTGACGCACGACCCGCACGCCGCGGAGCGCGCGGGCCGCGTGCACCACCTGGACAAGGGGGTGCTCCAGTGAACTACGTGGGGCTGGCGGGCCGCGACCTGATGCGAAACCCGCTGCGGCTGACGCTCACCGTCCTCGCGGGCGCGGTGGGCGTGACGGCCTTCATCTTCCTGAGCACCGTCGTCGACATGTTCTATTACAACGCGCGGGCCGCGCAGGTGGACCGGCTCATCGTCCGCAACAAGGTGTCCTTCACCCAGCCGCTGCCGCTGTCCTATTACGCGCGCATCGCCGCGCTGCCGGGCGTCACCGCCGTCACGCACCAGGAGTGGTTCGGCGGCACGCTGGGCGACACGCAGAAGGACTTCTTCGCCAACTTCGCCGTCGACCCGCACACCTTCCTGGACGTCTTCCCGGAGTTCATCGTCCAGCCCTCGCAGCTCGCCGCCTTCCGCGGTGACCCGTGCGGCGCGCTCGTGGGGGAGCGGCTGGCCCAGCGCTTCGGGTGGAAGGCCGGGGACCGCGTGACGCTCAAGGGGCAGCTCCACCCCGGCGACTGGACGTTCAACGTGCACGGCATCTACCGCGGCGCGCGCCCCGGGGTGGACACCACCGCGCTGGTGTTCGGCTACCGCTGCCTCAACGAGAGCGACCGGGTGACCGACGCCATGAAGGACAAGGTCGGCATCTACGCGGTGCGCGTGGACGACCCCTCGCGCTCGGCCGAGGTGGCGGCGGCCATCGACCACCTGTTCGACAACAGCCCGTACCCGACGAAGACGGAGAGCGAGAAGGCCTTCCAGCTGGGCTTCGTGGCCATGTCCTCGGCCATCGTCACCGCGGTGCGGGTGGTGTCCACCGTCATCCTGCTCATCATCCTGCTCGTCATCGGGAACACGCTGGCCATGGGCGTGCGCGAGCGCACCCGGGACATCGCCACCCTGCGCGCCCTGGGCTTCCGCCCGCGCACGGTGGTGGCGCTGG
Source organism: Corallococcus sp. CA049B (assembly GCF_003611685.1). Classification (NCBI taxonomy): domain Bacteria; kingdom Pseudomonadati; phylum Myxococcota; class Myxococcia; order Myxococcales; family Myxococcaceae; genus Corallococcus; species Corallococcus sp. CA049B. The sequence continues at coordinate 27,520 of NZ_RAWC01000100.1, forward strand.
TGCTGGCCGAATCCTCCTTCATCGGCCTGTGCTCCGCGGCGCTGGGTGTGACGGCCGCGCCGGTGCTGGTGAACGTCTTCGCGAAGCTCATCGCCTCGCGGTTCGGCCCGATGCCGGACCACCTCACGCGCGGGCACACGCTCTGGGTCTCCGCGCTCGCGGCGGTGGCGGTGTCCCTGCTGGCGGGCGTGGGGCCGGCCCTGCGCGCGGTGCGGCTGCCGGTGGCGGAAGGCCTGAGGAGGGTGGCCTGAGCGATGGTTCCGCTCTTCTACAACACCCGCAGCCTGTGGGCGCGCCGGCTGTCCACCGGCCTCACGGTGGTGGGGCTGGGGCTGGTCGTCTTCGTCTTCTCCGCGGTGCTGATGCTGGCCAACGGCATCGAGTCCGCGCTCGCCTCCGGTGGGGACGCGTCCAACGTCGTCGTGCTGCGCAAGGGGGCCACCAGCGAGCTGGTCAGCGGGATGGAGCGGGACGCGGTGCGCATCCTCGCCACGGATCCCCAGGTGGCGTCCGGGCCGGACGGCATGCCGCTGGTGGCCGGGGAGCGGGTGGTGCTGCTGACGCTGCCCAGCGGCCGCACGCAGGCGATGAACACGTCGGCGCGCGGCATCAGCGCGGAGAGCTTCGCGGCGCGGCCGGAGGTCCAGCTCGTCTCCGGGCGCAGGCCCCTGCCGGGCACCAACGAGGTGGTGCTGGGCCGCTCGCTCGTCGGCACCTCGCCGGAGGCCACGCTGGGAGGGGAGCTGCGCTTCGCCCGGCAGCGCTGGCCGGTGGTGGGCGTCTTCGCCGCGCGAGGCGGCGCCTTCGAGTCCGAGGTGTGGGCGGACGCCATGCGCCTGGGCACGGCCTTCGGGCGCGAGGACTACAGCTCCGCGGTGGTGAGGCTGCGCTCGCCCGCGGAGGTGGATGCCTTCGTGAAGCGCGTGGAGGCCAACCCGCGCTTCACGCTGGAGGCCAAACCGGAGCCGGCGTACTGGGCGGACCAGGCCAGCGGGCTGGCCACCTTCATCCGCGTGCTGGGCCTCTTCGTGTCCTTCGTCTTCAGCGTAGGCGCGGTGCTGGGGGCGATGATCACCATGTACGCCCAGGTGGCGACGCGCGTCGCGGAGCTGGGGATGCTGCGCGCGGTGGGCTTCCGGCGGCGCAGCGTGCTGGCCAGCGTGGTGGTGGAGTCCGCCATGCTGGGCACGGCCGGAGGCGTGCTGGGTGCGCTGGGGGCGCTGGCCACGCGGTGGATCCACATCCGCACGCTCAACTTCCAGACGTTCGCGGCGGTGAGCTTCGGCTTCTCCCCCACCCCCGCCATCCTGCTGGGCGCGCTGCTGTTCGGAACGGCGATGGGGCTCCTGGGCGGGCTCCTGCCCGCGCTGCGCGCCGCGCGCCTGTCCATCCTGGACGCGCTGCGCGCCTGAAGGCCATGAGCCCCTCTCCCCAGCCACCGGAAGAGCACCACGGGCTCCCTGCCATGTGGAGCCGGGCGCTCCTGCTGGTGATGCTGCTCGCCGGACTGGCGCTGCTCGCGTCCTCGGAGGCGTTCCAGGCCCTGCTGCGCCGGGCCGTCGACGCGGCCGCGCCCGTCATCTCCACGCATCCCGTCTGGGGCGCGGTGCTCTTCGTCCTGCTCTCCGCCCTGTCGGCGATGCTGGCCTTCTTCTCCAGCGCGCTGCTGCTGCCGGTGGCGCTCCAGGCCTGGGGCAAGGCGGTCTGCGCGCTCCTGCTCTGGTTGGGCTGGATGCTGGGCGGCGCTTGCGCCTACGGCATCGCGCGCGCATGGGGCAGGCCCGTCATCCGCCGGCTCACCTCCGCCAGCCTGCTCGCCCGTTACGAGGAGCGCATTTCGCGGCGCACGCCCTTCGGCGTGGTGCTCCTCTTCCAGCTCGCGGTGCCTTCTGAAATCCCGGGCTACGTGCTCGGCCTCGCGCGCTATGGGCTGCGCCGCTATCTGGCCGTGCTCGCCCTGGCGGAGCTCCCCTACGCGGTGGGCACCGTCTACCTGGGCGCCAGCTTCCTGGAGCGGCGCACCCCCGTGCTGCTGGGACTGGGCGCGGCCGGCATCCTCGCCGGCCTGTGGGCCTTCCACCTGCTGCGCAAGCGCCTGGGTCCGCGGTCGCCAGCGGCCCGGAGGGGGGATGACGCCTCGTGACCTGCCATCGGTCGACAGTGGATCCCATCTTGTTCTGGAGGCCACGCTCACCATCGGGTGAGCCCGCCATGCCCGTCTCCGGCTCAAGTGGGGCAGACCATGTACTTCCAGGACCGTGTGGATGCGGGCCGGCGGCTCGCGAGGGGGCTGCTTGAGCGCGGGTACACAGGCGAGGACACGCTCGTCGTGGGGCTGCCCCGGGGCGGCGTCCCCGTCGCCTACGAGGTGGCGGCGGCGCTGGGGGCCCCCTTGGACGTCTGCGTGGTGCGAAAGATATGCGCGCCGGAATACCCGGAGCTGGGCCTGGGGGCGGTGGCGGAGGGAGGCGTCGTCTTCCTCAACCGGAAGCTGATGGATGAGATGGACCTCAGGGAGGACGACCTCCAAGGGGCCATCCGCCAGAAGACCGCCGAGGTGGAGGCACGCGTGGCGTCCTTCCGCCAGGGCACCGAGCCGACGCCGGTGGAGGGAAAGCGCATTCTCCTCGTCGATGACGGCATCGCGACCGGAGCCACCGTCCGGGCCGCGCTCCAGGGGCTGCGCGCGCGAAGGCCGGGGCGCATCGTCCTGGCGGTCCCCGTCGCGGCGACCCTGACGCTCAAGGAGCTGAGGCCGCTGGTGGATGACGTGGTGTGCACGTGCTCCATCCTGTCGATGTTCGCGATTGGCCGGTGGTACATCGACTTCAGCCAGGTGTCCGACTGGGAGGTGGTGAAGCTGTTGGCGCTGGCGCGGGGCACCTTCGAG
>NZ_RAWC01000101.1:0-29855 GCF_003611685.1 Corallococcus sp. CA049B
TATGCGATCGTCGGCAGCGTCAGATGTGTATAAGAGGCAGACCACCTGCTGCTCGCGTCGGTGGCCATCTTCATCCTGGGCCCGCTGGGCGGCGTGGCCGCGTCGTACATGAACTTCAGCCTGGGCTTCTTCGTCGCCAGCCAGGTGCTGTCCGGCATCCTCGGCAGCGTCGTCACCTACGGCTACGGCGCGGAGGGCAAGCACGGCGCCAACTACATGCAGACGATGGCCGCGTCGGTGGCCTCGCTGTGCGCCATGGCCGTGCTGATCCAGGCCATGGTGTGGCTGGGAATGCCCCAGCCGCCCGCGTGGCAGCTGATGCTCTTCGTGGGGTGCGTGGGCATGTTCGGCGTGGGCGTGGGCATGCTCTACACGCCGCTGCTCGTGGACCGGCTCCAATTGGACTACCCGTCCGGCTACGCGGTGGCCAACATCCTCCGAGCGCTCACGGACAAGCGCCTGCTCAAGGCCTCCATCGCGAAGCTGGGCGGCGGCACCGGCCTGGGCATCCTGGCCGCGTGGCTCACGGAGAAGTTCGCCGCCATCGCCGCGCTGAGCGTGAGCAGCTCCACGGTGGGCGCCGGCATGGTGGTGGGCAGCCGCATCACCGTGCCCGCCATGCTCATGGGCCTCATCGGCTACGCCCTCTCTCCATTCCTGCAGGACATCGGGTGGCTGGGGCCGGATGATCCGTACCGGAAGATCGGCTTCCTCATCTCGCTGGCGATGATCTGCGGCGCGGCGCTGGTGGACCTGGCGCTGCTCGCGGTGCAGGCGGTGGACCGCATCCGGGGCCGCGCGCGGGCTCCCGCGGACACCGAGCCCGCGTGGAAGAAGGTCAACGTGCCCCGGCTCATCGCCTGGGTGGTGGGCTGGGGCGCGGCCGTCGTCGTGGTGGCCACGAAGGTGCTGCACCAGCCCCCGGGCTTCATCCTCTTCGGGCTCGTGCTGTCGCTGCTGTTCGTGCTCATCAACGGCATCGCCTACGGCATCAGCGACAACAACCCCATCTCCAGCGCCTTCGTGGTGTCGGTGCTGCTGATGTCGCTCCTGGGCCTGAAGGATCCGCTGGTGGGGCTGATGGCGTCCTCCATCCTGCTCATCTCCACGTCGGTGGGCTGCGACATGCAGCAGGACCGCTCCACCGGGTGGCGCCTGGGCACCAACCGCGTGGTGCAGTTCCGCTACCAGGTGCTGGGCATCTTCATGGGCGCGGTGCTGTGCGTGGTGCTGGCGCGCGTGTTCATGGGCGCGTACCCGGTGCTGTCCGTCAACCAGTTGGACCACCCGGACGTGAAGGTGGCCCAGTGGAGCTCCGCGATGACGTACAAGTTCGTGGGCGCCATCCGCGACCTGGGCACGCTGTCGGCGCACAAGGTGACGGCGCTGCTGGTGGGCCTGTCCATCGGCTTCACGCTGGAGGTCATCCGCAAGGTGGTGCGCCGCCGCCCTGCGTACCTGAGCTACGTGCAGGGGTCGCGCACGGGGTTCGGCGTGGGCTGGACGATGGACTCGCTGGTGCTGGCCAGCCCCTACGCGCTCGCGTTCGGCGGCTTCATCGCGCTGCCCGCGGCCATCTGGTTCGGCATGGGCGGCATCCTCACGTCGCTCTTCAACACCGTCTCCAAGCGCTTCCGGAAGGAGCCCGCGCCGGGTGAGGCGGTGCTGCCGGAGGACATGAGCACCATGTCGCTGGTGGGCGGAGGCCTCATCGCGGGCGAGTCGCTCTTCTATCTGTTCGTGGGCCTCGCCGGCCTGCTGTCCCTCGTGGGCTGACGCGCCCTGTCCCGGAGCACGGCTTGACTTTCCGTGCCTCCGGGAGCACTTCTTGTCCCGTGAACCTCGTCATCCACACCACCGCGACCACGACCACCACCGCTCCGGCGGGCGTGGGTGCGGTGCGCGTGTCGGTGTCCTGACGAGCGCACGGTTTCCCGCCCCGCCGAAGTCCGGCCGGGGCGACCGTGCAACCTCACACGCCCCGTGTCCGGCCCCGGCTGCCTCATCCCGACCGACACACGGAGACGCCAATGCTTGATGAACACGACCACCGCGCGCTGGGCCAGCGCCTGGACCTCTTCCACCTGCAGGAGGAGGCCCCGGGCATGGTGTTCTGGCACCCGCGCGGACTGATGCTGTACCGGCTGCTGGAGGACCACGTCCGCCAGCGCATGCGCGAGGAGGGCTACCGCGAAGTCCGTACGCCGCAGCTGTGCTCCCAGCCGCTCTGGGAGCAGAGCGGGCACTGGGAGAACTTCCGCCAGAACATGTTCTGCATGCCGGAGGGCGACCGGCACCTGGCGCTCAAGCCGGTGAGCTGCCCGGGCCACATCCAGCTCGTGCAGCGCATGGCGCCCAGCCATCGAGACCTGCCCCTGCGACTGGGGGAGTTCGGGTTGGTGCACCGCAGCGAGCCCAGCGGCGCGCTGCACGGGCTGTTCCGCCTGCGGCAGTTCACGCAGGACGACGGCCACATCTTCTGCGCGGCGGAGCAGGTGGAGGCGGAGGTGGTCCGCTTCGTGCGCTCGCTCAAGGCGTTCTACGCGGGCTTCGGCTTCGACGACGTGCAGGTGGCCTTCTCCAGCCGTCCGGCGATGCGCGCCGGTGGTGACGCGCTGTGGGACCAGGCGGAGGCGTGGCTCCAGTCCGCGGCGAAGCAGGCGGGACTCCAGTACGAGGACCAGCCCGGCGAGGGCGCCTTCTACGGGCCCAAGCTGGAGTTCGTGCTGAAGGACCGGCTGGGCCGTGCGTGGCAGTGCGGCACGATCCAGCTGGACCTGGTGCTGCCGGAGCGCTTCGACCTGCACTACGTCGGCGCGTCCGGTGAGCGCCTGCGCCCGGTGATGCTTCACCGCGCGCTGTTCGGCAGCCTGGAGCGCTTCATCGGCGTGCTGCTGGAGCATCATGGCGGTGCGCTACCGGCGTGGCTCGCGCCCGAGCAGGTGGTGGTGGCCTCCGTGGGAGCGGGGGCCGCCGCGTACGCGGAAAGCCTGGCGGCGCGGCTGCGGCTGGCCGGCTGCCGCGCGCGGGCGGACGTGCGGGACGAGTCCCTGTCGAAGAAGGTCCTGGGCTCGCACGAGGAAGGCGTGCCGTTCCTCGCGGTGGTGGGTGGCCGCGAGGTGGAGTCGAAGGGCGTCCGCCTGCGGCAGCGCGACGGCTCCCAGCGCGACCTGCCCTGGGATGGCGCCGTGGCGTGGCTGTCCGCCGCGTGCCAGCCGGCCGTGGCGGGCTGAGCGTCAGTCCATGAAGCACCGGCCCGGTGCTCTCTTCCCGTATGCGAAGGGGGCGCCGGGCCTTCCGTGGGTTCAGGAGTAGAGGCTCAGGTATTCCAGCGGCTCGCCGGGCCGCAGCAGCGTGAGGGACTCGGAGGCGACGTCGTCCAGGCGGAGGAGTCCCACCGCGTGGTGGTCCGCGTCCACGACCACCAGGCGGTTCAGGTGGTGCTGCTCCATCAGGCGCTCGCCGGCCTCCAGCGGCGCGTCTTCCGGGCAGGTGACGAGCGGGGCCGTCATTGCTTCGCGCACGGTGGTGACGTCGGGGTCATGACCGTGGACGGTGGAGCACAGGAAGAGCTCCGAGTCGGTGAGCAGTCCCACCACCCGGCCGTGCTCCGTGACGGGCAGCGCCCCTAGACTGGCGGTGTCCAGCCGTTCGGCGGCGGACCTCAGGCATTCATCCGCGTCGATGGTCTTCACGTCCCTCTGCATCAGCTCCGAAATCCGCATGGGCAGACCTCCTGGTGACGCGCGCCCGCGTCCTGGAGCAGTACAACCGGCGCACGGACATCCAACCCATTGCCCTGAAGGCCCGCCGTTTCGTGAGGAGCAGAACCGAGGCGCCGGGCCCCTGCCTGCCCGCCTGGTATAGGGTGCGACGCAAAGGCCCACGGTGCATCCAAGGCCGTGCTCCGGGCCCAAGGCCCGAAACGTGGAGGACGACCCATGGCGGACAAGCTCAATCTTTCCAACGACGAGTGGCGCAAGCGCCTCACCCCCGAGGAGTTCCAGGTGCTGCGTCAGCACGGCACCGAGTACCCGGGGACGGGCTGTTTCCTCGGCACCAAGGCGCCGGGCACCTATGTGTGCGCGGGCTGCAACAACCCGCTGTTCAAGTCCGGGACGAAGTTCGAGTCCGGCACCGGCTGGCCGTCCTTCACCCAGACGCTGTCGGAGGACTCCGTCACGGAGATCCGCGACGTGTCGCACGGGATGATCCGCACCGAGGTCCGCTGCGCGCGCTGCGACGGCCACCTGGGCCACGTGTTCCCGGACGGCCCGCCGCCCACGGGGCTGCGATACTGCATGAACTCCGTGGCGATGAAGCACGTCCCCGAAGGCAGCCCCATCGAGTTGGTCCGGGCCTGATCAGCTCGTCGGAAGTTCACTGGCACCTCCAGCCACGGAGTCACGACCCGGCCGGAGGCCTCCAGCTGTCGTCGCGCACGAAGCACCGGGGCCCCAGAAGCGAGCGGCCCACCGGCCCCAAAGAGCCCTGCAGTCCACGAAGCGGCCCGCCCACCTCGCGAACCGCCACACGGCTGAGTCCGAAGAGCCTGGAGGGTGGAGCCTCGAATCGCTGGAAGCTCCTTCCTGAGACGAGACGCCAAGACCTGTCCGACAGTCGGGCAGGTTTCCCAAGACCGCGTCCATCGCATTCCTTCCGACGCACGCTCCACCCTGACCACAGGGAACGAACGCTGGGGCAGTTGGAGGCAACAACGCCCCACTGTCCGGAACCACGGGGAAGGACTCTGCATCGCGGAGAGGTGCAACCCCAAGAGCTCCGGTGGTTGGAGCAACACAGCACCCGGGGCCAAGCACATCCACAAAGGGGCGTGCTTCAAGTGCAGTGTCCGGCTCAACGGATGCTGCCAGGCGGCCAGGTCCACGCGCATCCAAGAAGGACCGTGCCTTCGGCGCCTCGTCCTGCGCGGCTGACGTAGGGCGGCCGGCGGCACCCTCCTCGATGCCGAGGCGTGCCTCCAGCATCTCGTCCTGCGTGGTGGCTGACGTAGGTCGGTCGACGTCACCCTCTTCAATGTCGGGCCGTGCCTCCAGCATTTCGTCCTGCGCGGTAGCTGACGTAGGCCGGTCGACGTCACTCTCTTCGATGCCGAGGTGTGTCCCCAAAGCATTGTTCTGGTGAGTGACTGATGCGGAGGCACCGAGGAGGCCCGCTTGGGTGAGATGGGCCTCGGGGGACGCAGGGACCTTGGCAGCAGGGGCGAAGGCATTCAGCACGCGCTCATCGCGAGCCTTCAGCAGTGCCGGCAGCTCGTTCTGAAGTGCCTGCACGTCGCGCTCGTGCAGGATTGCCGTCACGCAGAGTGCCCATGCGCGCAGCGCCTCTCCGCCCATGAGCGGCAGCAGTTGGGCTGCGCCTCCCAGGAATGCCCGCTGCAGGGACTGAACGAGGAGCACGTGGCCGGGACGCGCCGCCACCCGCGCCGCCTGCCGCAGCAACTCGAACTCCACGTGCGCGCAGGTTTCCCCTGACTCCCAGTGCGCCGCGTCCTGGAGCTGGAAGCACGTGCTCCTCAGCCGGTCCAGGTCGAGGTCCGAGGCCCTCGCGCAGCAGTCGGCCAGAAGCTCCACCAGCACCTGCCGCTTGAGGCTGAAGTAGCCCTCCAGGAGCCACCGGGCCTTCGGGTTGCGGGCGTCATGAAGCGCCAGGCCCAGGTTCTCCAGCGTCAGCGACTCATCCAGCGCCACCGCGCGCGTCTTGCGTCCGGAGCGCTGCACCACCAGGCCCCTCGCCGCCAGCCGTCGCAGCGCCTCGCGGATGGTGCCCCGGCACACCTCATAGCGGCGCGCCAGCTTCGCTTCCGAACCAAACTGCCCGCTCGGGTGCAGCCGCCCCAGCGCGATATCGCGCTCGATTTGCACCTCCACATAGGCCACGAGTCCTCGCCGTTCCATCCCCATCCCCATTCCTCGTTCCAGCATCGCCATCCAACCACAGGGGTCTGACATGGACGTGCGGGCCCACCCACCGCGCCGACTTCCGGGCCAGCGCGCCCCCGGGCCGCATGGGGCGAAAACCTGTCCGACTGTCGGACAGGTTTTGAGGCAACCGGCCCCGGGCGGGCGCCCCTGTCCGTGCCCTACCTTGGCGATTGCGCACGCATGACTCGCTCCCCTGCCGGGCCGGTGCGACCTCGGGGGCATGCGGCGGAAACTTGTCCGACTGTCGGACAAGCAAGCCGTCCTCGTCACCTGCCGGGCCGGCTCGGCCTGGGCCTCATGTGGCGGAAACCTGTCCGACTGTCGGACACGTTTGGAGGGAACCAGGCCCGGGCGGCGCCTCCATCCATGCCCTACCTTGGCGTTTGCGCTCGCACGACGTCGCCCACCTACCGCGACAGGCGCGTCCTCGGGCCTCATGTGGCGAAAACCTGTCCGACTGTCGGACACGTTTGGAGGGACCGGGCCCGGAGGGCGCCGCTGGCCGAGCCCCCAACGTGATCTCCGCGCGGGCATGACGTCGCGCATCCGCGGGCTGGCAGCCTCGGGCTGCATGCGGCGAAAGCCTGTTCGACTGTCGGACAGGTTTTGAGGGAGCCGGCCCGGGTGGGCGCCTCTGTCCATGCCCCCACCCTTCGCGTCCGCGCACGTACGACGTCTTGGCCCGCATTGGTGCTCCGCGCGGCTCACGTCCTCGGCTTCATGCGGCGCGAGCCTGTCCGACTGTCGGACAGGTTTTGAGGGAACCGGCCCCGGGCGAGGGTCAATGTCCGTGCTCCGTCTTGGCATCCGCGCACTCCTGACGTCGCGGCCCATCGCGACGCCCCGTTGGGCTTGAGAGCCCACGGAAGACATCCGGTCCGGGGCTCTTTGACGAACTGCTGGCGCCCTACCTGGTGCCTCGACGCAGGACGCGCCTCCCCTCCCTCTGCGAGGATGGGAGGTCATGCGACGACCTCTGGCTGGACTCCGGGTGCTGCTGACCGCGCTCTTGCTGGGCGGTGCTTCCCAGGGGGCGCCTCCGCCGAAAGCAGCAACTCCCACGCAGCCCCAGGTGACGTGGCTCTATCAGGACCGGTTGGCACCGCCCTGGGAAGACCTGACGTGGGCCGGGTCGCACGCGATGAGCGCCACCGTGACCGGGGCTTCGGGCAGCCACGCCATCTCCGTGACGCTGGGGCCCTGGGAGGCGCTGTACTTCGGCCACCCGGGCTTCGACGTGTCACCGGATGACACGCTGGTGCTGAAGGTGAACGGGGGGAAGGACGGCGCGAACGCAGCGGTGCGCGCGCGCGTCGTCATCGGCTCCGAGCAACCCGTGGGCGTCCCCCTGGGCCCCACCTGCGAGGGCGGCGCCATCCCGGCCCGGAAGTGGACGACCTGCCGCGTGCCGCTGGCGAAGCTGCTGCCCGAGGGCCGCACGCGCATCACCGGCCTTTGGCTCCAGGAGGACAGCGGCAAGACGCTGCCGCCCCTCTCCTTCGACGACATCGGCATCGAGCAGGGCCTTCGGCCTGTGACCGTCACGCTGGAGACACCCGCGGTCTTCCTGGCGCCGGGTGCCACGCACGCCTTCCGCGCCACCGTGACGAACAGCAAGGACACGGAGGTGGCCTGGAGCGTGGAGCCCGGAAACGAGCGGGGCACCATCAGCGCCGCTGGCGTCTACACCGCACCTCGCAAGCCGGGCACGTACCGGGTGATGGCCCGGAGCAAGGCGGACCCGAGCCAGGTGGTCCAGGCCAGCGTGGTGGTGAGTGCATCCCCGGTCGTGAAGGGTCCGCCGGGCCAGGGTGGCAAGTGGGTTTCGGGCTACTACACGGGCTGGAATGCGGACGACTATCCGCCGGAGAAGGTGGACTTCAGCGCGCTCACGCACATCCTCGTGGGCCGCGTCACGCCAAAGGCGGACGGCACGCTGAGCACGAAGTTCGACAACGACCGGGGGCCGGAGATCGCCCGCACGCTGTCGAAGCGCGCGCATGCGGCGGGCCGCAAGGCGCTCATCATGGTGGGCGGCTCCGGTGAGCACGACGGCTGGGTGGGCGCCGCGTCCGACGCGAACCGCGCGAAGTTCGTCCGCTCGCTGCTGAAGGCGATGGACGACTTCGGCTACGACGGGCTGGACCTGGACTGGGAGCCCGTGGAGAAGGAGGACCGGCCGCGACTGCTGGCCCTGGTGAAGGCCCTGCGCGAGGCGCGGCCGAAGATGCTCCTCACCTTCCCCCTCCACTGGATCAACACCAACTTCCCCACCGACGCCGACCCGTGGTTCGCGGAGCTGGCGACACACTTCGACCAGATGAACCTGATGTCCTACGAGATGATTGGCGCGTGGGACGGCTGGAAGTCCTGGCACACGTCCGCGCTGAAGGGCGAACAGGGCCTGCACCCCACGTCCATCGCGTCCAGCCTGGACCTGTGGGTGAAGGCCGGCATCCCCAAGGCGAAGCTGGGCATCGGCATCCCCTTCTACGGCCTCGCGTGGCGCCACATCACCGGGCCCTACCAGCCCTTCACGAACTGGTCCGACTACGTGGGCGGGGACAACTCGTTCACCTACAAGAAGATCCTCCGCTATTCGAAGCAGGGGAAGTACCAGTGGGACGAGAAGGCCCAGGCCAGCTACCTGACCTTCGCCAAGGACAAGCTGGTGGAGGATGGCACGGTGACGTGGATCTCCTACGACAGCCCGCAGGCCATCGCCGCCAAGGGCGCCTTCGTAAAGCAGGAGGGCTACGGCGGCACCATCATCTGGACGCTCAACCAGGGCTGCACCGATCCGGAGACCGGTGCCAACCCCTTGCTGGACGCCGTGCGGGACGCCTTCCTGCGATGACGAGAGGCCGCGTCAGCCCAGGGTGACGCGGGCGTTGCGGAACATGCGCATCCAGGGGCCGTCCTCGCCCCACTCCGCCGGGTGCCAGGAGTGCTGCACGGTGCGGTGCACGCGCTCCGGGTGCGGCATGGTGATGGTGAAGCGCCCGTCCTTCGTGGTGACGCCCGCGATGCCGTGCGGCGACCCGTTGGGGTTGGCCGGGTACTTCGCCGCCACCTGGCCCCGGTTGTCCACCCAGCGCGTCGTCACCAGCCCTGTGGCGTTGAAGCGCGCGGCGGCGTCCGCGTTGGCGAACTCCGCCCGCCCCTCGCCGTGCGACACGACGATGAGCATCCGGCTGCCCTCCATGCCCTTGTAGAAGAGCGACGGCGACGGCGCGATTTCCACCGTGCCCAGGCGGGCCTCGAACTGCTCGGACGCGTTGCGCACGAAGCGCGGCCACCCTTCCGCGCCGGGGATGAGCTCGCGCAGCTGCGCGAACATCTGGCAGCCGTTGCACGCGCCCAGGCCGAAGCTGTCCGGCCGCGCGAAGAACTCCGAGAAGGCGTCCCGCGTGCGCGGGTTGAAGAGGATGGACTTCGCCCACCCGCCGCCCGCGCCCAGCACGTCGCCGTAGCTGAAGCCGCCGCACGCCAGCACGCCGTGGAAGTCCTTCAACGACACGCGGCCCGACAAGAGGTCGCTCATGTGCACGTCCACCGCGGCGAACCCCGCGCGGGTGAACGCCGCCGCCATCTCCTGCTGGCTGTTGACCCCCTGCTCGCGCAGCACCGCCACGCGCGGCCGGGCCCCCTTGGCGATGTACGGCGCCGCCACGTCCACGGTCGGGTCGAACGTGAGCCTGGGCGACAGGCCCGGGTCACCCGCGTCGCACTTCGCGGCGTACTCCTCCTCCGCGCAGGTGGGGTTGTCGCGCAGCTTCTGGATTTCGTAGCTCACGCGGGACCAGGTGCGCTTGAGCGCCACCGTCTCCTCCGCGAGCAGCTCCCGGCTACCGTGCCGCACACGCACCACCTGCTGGGACGTGGGGCGCCCCAGCTCGTGGACGTGCGCGCCCAGGCCGTGGCGGGTGAAGGCCTCACGCACGCGAGCCACGTCGGACGCGCGCACCTGCACCACCGCGCCCAGCTCCTCGTTGAAGAGGGCCGCCACCGCGTCGCCGCCCAGCGTGGCCAGGTCCACGTCCAGACCGCAGTGGCCCGCGAAGGCCATCTCCGCGAGCGTGGCCCAGAGGCCGCCGTCGGAGCGGTCGTGGTACGCGAGCAGCACGCCCGCGGATTGCAGCTCCTGCACCGCCGCGAAGAAGCCCTTCAGCGCCGCCGGGTCATCCACGTCCGGGCACTCCGGGCCCACCTGCTGGTGCACCTGCGCCAGCACGGACGCGCCCAGCCGCTGCCGGCCCTTCGCGACATCCAACAGCAAGAGGCGCGTGTCCCCCGCCACGTCCACCGGCTGCGGCGTCAGCGTGACGCGCGCGTCCAGCACCGGCGCGAACGCGGTGATGATGAGCGACAGGGGCGCCGTCACCGCCTTCTTCTGGCCGTCCTCCTGCCACTGCGTGCGCATGGACATGGAGTCCTTGCCCACCGGAATGGCGATGCCCAGCGCGGGGCACAGCTCCATGCCCACCGCGTGCACCGCGGCGTAGAGGTTCGCGTCCTCGCCGGGGCTGCCCGCCGCCGCCATCCAGTTCGCGGACAGCTTCACGTCCGACAGCTTCCCGATGCGCGCCGCCGCCAGGTTGGTGAGCGCCTCGCCCACCGCCATGCGCGCGGAGGCCGCCGCGTCCACCAGCGCCACCGGCGTGCGCTCGCCGAGCGCCATGGCCTCGCCCGTGTCGGACATCAGCGACGACAGCGTCACCGCGCAGTCCGCCACCGGCACCTGCCACGGGCCCACCATCTGGTCGCGCGCGGTGTGGCCGCCCACGGAGCGGTCGCCAATGGTGATGAGGAACGACTTGTCCGCCACCGTCGGGTGCGACAGCACCGCGTGCGCCGCGGCCTTCAAGTCACCGGGGAAGCTCAGCGGCGCGTGCTTCAGCGGGCGAGACGCGAAGTCGCGGTGCATGCGCGGCGCCTTGCCGAAGAGGACGTCCATGGGCAGCGCGATGGGCGTGTCCCCCAGCTCGCGGTCCGTGAGCGTGAGCACCTGCTCCGCCGTGGCCTCGCCCAGCACGGCGAAGGGGGCGCGCTCGCGCTCGCACAGCGCGGCGAAGCGCGACAGGTCCTCCGGCGCCACGCCCAGCACGTAGCGCTCCTGCGCCTCGTTGCACCAGATCTCCACCGGCGACATGCCCGGCTCGTCGTTGGGCACTTCGCGCAGCTCCAGCCGGCCGCCCAATTCGTTGTCGTGCGCCAGCTCCGGCAGCGCGTTGGACAGGCCGCCCGCGCCCACGTCGTGGATGGAGCGCACGGGGTTCGCATCGCCCTGCATCCAGCACTGGTCGATGACCTCCTGGCAGCGGCGCTCCATCTCCGCGTTGTCCCGCTGCACGGAGGCGAAGTCCAGGTCCGCCGCGCTCGCGCCCTGCGCCATGGACGACGCCGCGCCGCCGCCCAGGCCAATGAGCATCGCCGGGCCGCCCAGCACGATGAGCTTGTCGCCCGCGCGCAGCGGGGCCTTCTTCACGTGGCCCGCGCGGATGTTGCCCAGGCCGCCCGCCAGCATGATGGGCTTGTGGTAGCCGCGCACCTCCACGCCCTCGGGCGTGGGCACGTGCTGCTCGAAGCTGCGGAAGTAGCCGGTGAGGTTCGGCCGGCCGAACTCGTTGTTGAACGCGGCGCCGCCCAGCGGGCCGTCCACCATGATGTCCAGCGCGGACACGATGCGGTCCGGCTTGCCGTAGGCCAGCTCCCACGGCCGCGCGAAGTCCGGCAGGCGCAGGTGGCTGACGGAGAAGCCGGTGAGCCCCGCCTTGGGCTTCGCGCCGCGCCCGGTGGCGCCCTCGTCGCGGATTTCACCGCCCGCGCCCGTGGCCGCGCCCGGGTACGGCGAGATGGCGGTGGGATGGTTGTGCGTCTCCACCTTCATCATGATGTGGGCCGGCTCGCGCACGGTGCCCCACTCGCGCCCCTCGCCCTGCGGGAAGAAGCGCTCCACCTCGAAGCCCTCGATGACGGCCGCGTTGTCCTTGTACGCGGACAGCACGCCGCCCGGGCTCTGGGCGTAGGTGTTCTTGATGGCCTGGAACAGCGAGCGCTCGCGCGGCTGGCCATCCACCGTCCACGACGCGTTGAAGATTTTGTGGCGGCAGTGCTCGCTGTTCGCCTGCGCGAACATCATCAACTCCACGTCGGTGGGGTTGCGCTCCAGCTCCGTGAAGCGCGCCACCAGGTAGTCGATTTCGTCCTCCGCCAGCGCCAGGCCCAGCTCGCCGTTGGCCTTCGCCAGCGCCGCGCGGCCTCCGCCCAGCACGTCCACCCGGGTGAGCGGCCGGGGCGAGTCCGTGCGGAACAGCACCTCCGCGTCCTCCAGCCGGGGCAGCACCGCCTGCGTCATCCGGTCGTGCAGCACCGCCTGCACGCCCTCCGCCTCGTTCACGTCCAGCTCCCGGCCACCGGGGCCGGTGAGGAAGAACGCGATGCCGCGCTCCATGCGGCGCACCTGGGAGAGGCCACAGTGGTGCGCGATGTCCGTCGCCTTGGAGGCCCAGGGCGACACCGTGCCCGGACGCGGCACCACCAGGAGCAGCGTGCCCGTGCGCTCGCGCTTCGCCGCGTGGGGGCCGTACTCCAAGAGGCGCCCCAGCCGCTCCGACGCGTCCTGCGTCAGCGGCGCGGACGCGTCCACGAAGTGCACGAACTCCGAGTAGAGGGTGGCCACCGTAGGCACCCGCTCCCGGCAACGGGCGAGCAGCTTGGCGAGCCTGAATTCGGAGAGGGCCGGAGCCCCGCGCAGCGTGAGCATGAAGGTCCTTGCGAACGGGTGACGGGAGGTAACAGCGGGGCCGTCCTTATCACCGCGCCCCGCGTCACAACGTCCGGAGTTCGTGCCAGGACGCCCGCACAGCACCCAGGTGGGTGAACCACCGCCGACGTGGGCACTCCTCCGTCCCCGGCCTCCTTTCCAACACTCCCAGTCATTCCAGGATTCACCTCACAGTCAGTGCTCCATGCTTTGCTCGCCAGGCTTCAAAGACTCGATTCGTCACACTGGGGGCAGGTCATGACGCGAAAGAACCGCTGGCTCCTCGCCGGCCTGACGTTCACGCTGTCCGCATGTAGTGGGGGAGGTCCTGACGCCGAGGCGCCTTCCGCTCCTCCCGAAGCCCGCCTGGGAGACCTGAAGTCGGCGCTGGGAGCGCTGCCCGGCGCGGAGGTGCGGGGGGTGCACGCGGACGGCGTGCCCCAGTTCATCCTGGGTGCGTTGGGTACGGCGGGCCGGCCCGTCTCCGGTGCCAGCGCCTGGCAGGCGCACGCGCTCCTGGAGCCCACCCTGCTGCGCGTGCTGCCCGCATTCCGGCTGACGGCGAAGGACCTGGTGCCCAAGCGCATCCACACGGACGCGCTGGGCAATGCGCACCTGCGCTACACGCAGACCAAGGGCGGGCTCCCGGTGGTGAACGAGGAGCTCATCATCCACCTGGACGCGCGGGGTCAGGTGTACGCGGTGAACGGCACCGCGCGTGGCGGCGAACCCCTGCCGGCTCCCGCTCGCATCGCGCCAGAGGCCGCGAGCGAGGCGGCGCTGGCGGGGTCCCCAGCGGGCAGCAGCGCGGGAGTGCCTCGCGAGGTCTTCGTCCGGCCGACGCCGGAGTCCTTCCTGGTCCGCGCCTTCGAGGTGGTGGTGTCCGGACAGGACGCGGACGGCATGCCCCTGCGCGACCGCGTCTACGTGAGCGCGGCGGACGGCCAGGAGGTGCTGCGCGCGCCGGAGATCCACGCCGCGCGCAACCGCACCGTGTGCTCCGTGGGCGGAACCAACAACGGCACGTGCCGGATTGAAGGCCAGGGGGACACCGGCGACACGGCCATCGACAAGACGTACGACAACATGGGCCTCTTCTACGACTGCTTCCAGGCGAACTTCAGCTGGGACTCGTACAACGGCATGGGCGGCCAGCTGCTGGCGCAGGTGCACTACGGCACCAACTACGCGAACGCGTACTTCGACGGCGCGAAGCTGATCTGCGGTGACGGCAGCCTGCCCCAGCTGGGGCAGCCGTGCGAGGACCCGGACGTCGTCGTGCACGAGTTCATGCACGGCGTCACCGCGACCACGTCCGACCTCATCTACAGCGGCGAGTCCGGCGCGCTCACCGAGTCGCTGTCGGACATCTACGCCGCCACCTGCGGCAGCTGGGCCTCGGGCACCTGGAGCACCGCGACGTCCGTGTGGCACATCGCGGAGACGGCCTGGACCCCTGGCACGTCCGGGGATGCCCTGCGCTACATGAACGACCCCGCGGCGGATGGCTCCTCCGTGGACTACGCCCCGGACCTGAACAGCGGCACGGAGGTGCACTCCGGCTCCGGCGTGGCCAACCTGGCGTTCAAGCTGATGGCCACCGGCGGCGTGCACCCGCGAGGCAAGACGCTGGTGAACGTGCCGGCCATCGGCGTGCAGGCCGCGGCCAAAATCTTCTGGTACGCC
Organism: Corallococcus sp. CA049B; assembly: GCF_003611685.1. Classification (NCBI taxonomy): domain Bacteria; kingdom Pseudomonadati; phylum Myxococcota; class Myxococcia; order Myxococcales; family Myxococcaceae; genus Corallococcus; species Corallococcus sp. CA049B. Next base: position 14,398 of record NZ_RAWC01000101.1, read on the forward strand.
AACATGAACCTCTTCACCCGCAACACCAACCTCTACGCGGCCAGGACGGCGACGCGGGTGGCGGCGCAGAGCCTGGGCTACAGCACCGCCGTCCAGGACGCGGTGGATGCGGCGTGGAGCGCGGTGGGCGTGGGCGTCACGACGACGCCCTCCTGCACTCCGCTGCCCAACAACACCACGGTGTCGCTCCTCTCCGGCAGCGCCTCGTCGCAGAAGTACTACTGCTTCGACGTGCCGGCGAACACGCCCTCCACGGTGTCCATCTCCAGCGGCACGGGAGACGTGGACCTCTACACGCGCTTCGCCATGGCACCCACGACGCAGATCTATGACTGCCGCCCCTACCTGTCGGGGAACAACGAGACGTGCAACCTGGTGGCTCGGCCCACCGCGGGCCGGCAGTACATCCTGCTGCGGGGCTACACCGCCTACAGCGGCGTGAGCCTCTCCGTGGCCTGGTGACACACCGGGCGCTCCCCCTCACCGCGTACGCACGGTGAGGGTGGGCGCCACGGGGCTGGCCTCCTCCCGGGCCCTGGGCGAAGAATGCGCGCCCGGGGCCTGTTCAGGTCCCGGCAAGGACGGAGGGCCATGAGGGACGAGCGCGTCATCTTCAGCAGCAGCGTGGACAGCCTGTACCGCAAGGTGCTCGCCCCCTCCCTGACGCCCGAGCTGGTGGACCGGCTGCGCGCTCGGGGGATGAACCTGCACGCCCCGCTGCTCGCCGCGTACCCGCTGGCCGTCTGGGTGGACTGCCTGGCGGACACGGCCCGCACGCTCCACCCCGACCAGCCGGTGGAGCAGGGCCGGCGCCTGATGGGCCGGCGGATGGTGGAGGGCTACGCGCAGACGCTGGTGGGCGGCGCCGTCCTCACGCTGGCGCGCGTGGTGGGGCCCATGCGCTCGCTGGAGCGCATGCAGCACAACTTCCGCAGCGGCAACAACTACACGGAGACGCGGCTCACCGTGCTGGGCCCCGCCCAGGCGGACCTCTGGTTCAACGAACCGGAGGCCCTGGAGGGCTTCGTGGACGGCGTGCTGGAAGAAGGGATGTTGCGCGTGGGAGTCCAGAGCTTCACCCTGCACCGCACCCGCCACTCGCCCGATTCCGCCACCTATCACCTGGACTGGGCCGACCGGTCCGCCTGAGCCCTACGCCTTCATGTCTTCCATCCTCTCGACGCTGCCCGCCCTCTACCAGGACCTCCTGCCGGACTTCTTCCGCAAGGCCGCGCCTTCCGAGACGAAGGCCACCTGCTCCAACTGCGCCATGAGCCGCGCCTCCGCGCAGGCCACGGTGGAGTCGGTGGACGGGGCGGAGCACCTGTTCCGGCCGGACACCAAGTGCTGCACGTACCAGCCGCGGCTGCCCAACTACCTCGTGGGCGCGCTGCTGTCGGATGACTCGCCGCAGATGGCGGAGGGGCGCCGGCGCATCGAGGCCAAGATCGATAGCCGCATCGGCGTGAGCCCGCAGTGGGTGAAGCCGCCCGCGAAGTTCAACCACCTGTACAAGAACGCGCACCAGTTCTTCGGCCGCGCGTCGTCGCTGCGCTGCCCGTACTACGCGCTGGAGTCCGGCGGCTGCACCATCTGGGCGTACCGCGAGTCCGTCTGCTCCACGTTCTTCTGCAAGTACGTGGCGGGCCGGGACGGCCAGCGCTTCTGGATGTCGCTCAAGACGTACCTGACGCTGGCGGAGTTCCAGCTGTCGCGCCACGCGCTGCTCCAGCTGATGCCGGAGTTCCTCCTGGACGGCCGCGACAAGGCGGAGGTGGCCACCGGCCCGCTGTCCGTGGAGGACCTGGACGACGTGGCGCCCCCGGCGAAGGTGTACGCCGCGCTCTGGAAGGGCTACGCCGGGATGGAGAAGGACTTCTACCGCGCGTGCTACGACGCCGTGCGCGCCGTGTCCCGGGACGGGCTGGAGCGGATGCTGGGCCTGGACGGCACCATCGAACAGAAGGTGCTGGAGAAGCTGCATACCCAGGCCACCGCGCCCACGCTGCCGCGCGTGCTGCGCTTCAACCCGGACGCGACGGTGAAGTGGCTGCCGGACGGCAGCGTGGCGCTGGGCTCGTACAGCGAATACGACGCGGTGGCGCTGCCGGGTGAGGCCTACTCGCTGCTGGTGGAGTTCACCGGCCAGAAGCCCGTGGACGCCGTCCGCCAGCACCTGCGCGACCACAAGCAGGCGGACCTGGATCCGGACATCCTCCTGGAGCTGCACCGGCACCGCATCCTCATCGAGCCCTGAGCGGGCCTGGGCTTCACGGCTGGCCCGCGAAGGCGCCCACGTCGCGCAGCCAGCGGGCGATCTTCTGGGTGCGCTCCCACGCGGGCTCGGCGGCGACCAGGTGCTCCGCCAGCCACGCGCTGAAGGCCGGGTCGCCCGCGCGCAGCCACGCGGCGGACTCGGCCAGCTCATGGGCGGCGGCCTCCCACGCGCGGCGCACGGCGCTGGCCACGGCCATCAGCTCCGCGATGCAGCGGGTGAACACCTCCATGCCCACGGTGACTTCGTTGGCGCTGTCGCCGCAGGACAGGGCCAGCGCGCGCAGGTGGCCCAGGTCCTTGAGCAGCCCCTGCTCCAGGGCCGCGGCGGTGCCCAGCCGGGCCTGGGCGGCGCGCTGGAGCAGCTCCACGTCCTCGCAGAGCTGGCGCCAGGCCGTGTCGTCCCCGGCGGGGAAGCCGCCCCGGCGGCGCAGGCGCACGCCCACGGCCTGCCACAGGTTGCAGAAGACGAGCACCTCCTCGACGCTGCGGCGCACGTGCGGCGGGATGTGGTCCAGGAAGTCCACCACGGACGCGCGCGCCTCGCGGATGAACGCGTCCCCCCGGGGCGTGGCCTCCACCACGCCGCGCGCGAGCTGGAGCACGCGCCAGGCCCACTGCAGGGCGCGCTCGGAGGTGGTGAAGAGCACCTCCAGGCCGGTGCCCAGGGCGCCCGCGGCGTAGCTGGTGTCGGCGGTCGTCGGGGAGGGAATGGAGGGAATCCCCTCGACTTCGGCGCGCACGTCGGGCGGGCGGGAAGCCGGTGGCCCCGCGTCCTCGCTGTCGATGACGGTCCCGGGCCCGCGTGGCCCCGGCACCGTGTGCTCGCGCCCCATGTGCTTCTTCGCCCTCGTTCGCCGGTGGAAGTCCCCTCCTTCCGACTATCGCACGCTCCCTGAAAGCCTCCAGGCCTGGATGCAGGGACGTGTGATGCACCACAAGGCGCCCATCCCCTCAACCCGGATGGGCACCTTGGGATGTCCGGCACCGCGCAACCCCTACGCTCAGTGCAGGGTCGGGTTCTTCTTCAGCGCACTGAGTCGCGCGTGCGTCTGCTTCTGCGAGGGCAGCAGCTGCTGCCGGACGAAGGTGCGCGCCTCGCCGTGCAGCTTGTCCACGTCCCGGTTGTAGTCCTTCAGGCCGTGGTCCTCGCCCTCCTCCAGCGCGTCGATGGCGCGCTTCTCCCCCAGCAGGTCCGCGCCGGCCTGGACGACCTTGGCGAAGATGCCCCAGGGACCGGAGCCATCCGCGGGCTTTCCGCCCAGCTTCTCGATGCGCTCCTTGAGGGCCTCGACGCGCTTCTCGTGGTCGTGGAGGCAGGCCTCCACCTCCGTCTTCGCGACCTCGGTTTCGATGTGCTTCGAGGCGAGCCGGTAGGTCTCCACGGCGGAGATTTCACCCCGCAGGAAGGAGTTCAGCGTCTCGAGTTCAGCGGCGGCATTGGCCATGACGTCATCTCCTTGATTCGGATGGGTTGAAAACGTCTGGCGCAAAAGGTGGTGTGCCTTCCCGGCCCGGCAACGGGGGCTTGCTTCCCCGTTCCCAGGGCAGGCGTCCGTGAAGGCGCCACCGGGGCGGCGGCCATGGCAGACTCCCGGTTGGCATGTGGAACTGGGTTCACCAGCTGGCGGAGTGGGCACGGGAGGACACGCCGTTCGCCGTCGTGACGGTGACGGAATGCAAGGGCAGCACGCCCGCGCCCCCCGGCGCGAAGCTGCTGGTGCGCGCGGACGGCACCTTCCACGGCACCATTGGCGGCGGTCACCTGGAGCAGCTCGTGCTCCAGGACGCCCGCGCGTGTCTGGCCCGGGGCGAGGCGCGCACGTTCCGCTATCCGCTGGGCGCGAAGCTGGGGCAGTGCTGTGGAGGAGTCGTGGACGTCTTCGTCGAGCCCGTCAACCACGGGCCCCAGCTGTACCTCTTCGGCGCCGGCCACGTGGGACAGGCGCTGTGCCGCATCCTGGAGGGCACCCCCTTTCGCGTGCACCTGGTGGACGAACGCGCCGAGTGGGTCCAGTCCCATCTGGTGCCCTCGGGCGTGGTGCGTCACGAGGAGGCGTGGGACGACTTCGCGTCGCGCGCGGTCTGGGACGCACAGCGCACCTACGTGGCGGTGATGACGCACCGGCACGACGTGGACCAGGACATCATCGCCTTCACCATCCAGAAGCCGGCCCGCTACATCGGGCTCATCGGCAGTGATACGAAGTGGGCACGCTTCCGGCAGCGGCTGGAGGCGAAGGGCATGGATGCCCGGCAGGTGGGCCGCGTCCAGTGCCCCATGGGGCTGCCCACCGGGGGAAAGTCACCGCAAGAGGTGGCCGTGAGCATCGCGGCCGGGCTGCTCCAGCGCCATCATGGGCTGGCCCAGGAAGCAGGCGCTCAGCCAGCGCCCGCGCCCCTGCTATCCTCGGGGGAATGAGCACCCCCTTCGAGTTCCGGCTCAACGGCCAGACGGTCCAGGTAGACGACGCGTCGCCCAACACCCCCCTGCTGGATTACCTGCGCGCGCGAGGCCTGACGGGCACGAAGCAGGGCTGCGCCGAGGGCGACTGCGGCGCCTGCACCGTGGCCATGGTGGACCGGGACGTGAGCGGCCAGAAGACGCTGCGCGCGTTCAACAGCTGCATCGCGTTGCTGCCCATGGTGGCCGGGCGCGAGCTCGTCACCGTGGAGGGCGTGGGCAGCCGCGCCGCGCCCCACCCCGTGCAGCAGGCCATGGTGAAGCACTACGGCTCGCAGTGCGGCTTCTGCACGCCGGGCTTCGTCGTCTCCATGGTGGAGGCGTACTGTCGCAAGGACGCGGGCTCGCCGGAGGCCATCGCGGATCAGCTCTGCGGCAACATCTGCCGCTGTACCGGCTACCGCCCCATCCGCGACGCGATGGTGGACGCGCTCGCCACCCGCGACGCGAAGGGCGCGGGCCCCGGGCTCCCCTGTGTCTCGCTGGAGGGGCCGCCCTCCCCCACCGCGCCCCTGCGCTACGAGGCGCGTGACGGCCTGTTCCTGCGCCCCACCACCTGGGAGGACCTGCTCGCGCTGCGCGCCCTGCACCCGGAGGCGATGCTCGTGGCCGGCGCCACCGAGCTGGGCGTGGACATCACCAAGAAGTCCCGCCGCTATCCGTTCCTCATCTCCACGGAGGGCGTGGAGGCCCTGCGCGCCATCCGCCGCGAGGAGGACGGCTGGTACGTGGGCGGCGCCGCGTCGCTGGTGGACGTGGAGGACGCGCTGGGCCACGAGGTGCCCGAGCTGGCGAAGATGCTCAACGTCTTCGCCTCGCGGCAGATCCGCCACCGCGCCACGCTCGCGGGCAACCTGGTGACTGCCTCGCCCATCGGGGACACGGCGCCGGTGCTGCTCGCGCTGGACGCCCGGCTGGTGCTCGCGTCCGTGCGCGGCGAGCGGACGGTGGCGCTGTCGGACTTCTTCCTCGCCTACCGCAAGACGGCGCTCCAGCCGGACGAGGTGGTCCGCTTCGTCGTCATCCCCCACGCCCCGGCGAAGGACAGCGGGCTCACGCGCCACTCGGACAGCTTCAAGGTGTCCAAGCGCCGCGAGCTGGACATCAGCATCGTCGCGGCGGGCTTCTGCATCGAGACGGACGCGCTGGGCCTCGTGCGCACCGCGCGGCTGGGCTACGGCGGCGTCGCGGCCACTCCGGCGCGCGCGAAGCAGACGGAGGCCCAGCTCGTGGGGCACCCGTGGAACGCGGAGGCCGTGGCCCGCGTGCGCGCCACGCTGGAGCGCGAGTTCACGCCCCTCACGGACCTGCGCGGCAGCGCGGAGTACCGGCGCGGGCTGGTGGTGTCGCTCCTGGAGAAGTTCGCGTCCGGCGCGCGCAGCCCCGCCCTGGACGGACGTCCCCGCTTCGCCCCGGGCGCTCCTTGCGCCACCGCGGACGCGGGCCGCGAGCTGCGCCATGAGAGCGCGCTGGGCCACGTGACGGGCAGCGCGCAGTACGTGGACGACCTCGCGCAGCGCCGGCCCATGCTGACGGTGTGGCCGGTGCTGTCGCCGCACGCGCACGCGCGCATCCTCCGCCGCGACGCCAGCGCCGCGCTGAAGGTGCCCGGCGTGGTGAAGGTGCTGCTCGCGGAGGACATCCCGGGCATGAACGACACGGGCCCCATCCGCCACGACGAGCCGCTGCTCGCGAAGGACGAGGTGCTCTTCCACGCGCAGGTGGTGGCGCTCGTCGTCGGCGAGACGCCCGAGGCCTGCCGCGAGGGCGCCCGTCAGGTGGTGGTGGACTACGAGCCCCTGCCCGCGGTGCTCACGCTGGCCGAGGCCCTGAAGCAGCAGAGCTTCCACACCGACCCGCACGTCATCCGCCGGGGCGACGTGGACAGCGCGCTCGCCTCCAGCCCGAACCGGCTGGCCGGTGAGCTGACGATGGGCGGCCAGGAGCACTTCTACCTGGAAACGCACGCGGCCTTCGCGGAGGTGGGCGATGAAGGCGACATCACGGTGACGTCCTCCACGCAGCACCCGTCGGAGGTGCAGGCCATCATCTCGCACGTGCTGCACGTGCCGCGCAGCCGCGTGGTGGTGAAGGCGCCGCGCATGGGCGGCGGCTTCGGCGGCAAGGAGACGCAAGGCAACGCGCCCGCGGCGCTGGTGGCGCTGGCGGCGGTGCACACGGGCCGGCCGGTGAAGTGGATGCTGGACCGCGACGTGGACATGGTCGTCACCGGCAAGCGCCATCCGTTCCACGCGGCCTGGGAGGTGGGCTTCGACGCCACGGGCCGGCTGCTCGCGCTCAAGGCGGACCTCACGTCCAACGGCGGCTGGTCCCTGGACCTGTCCGAGTCCATCACCGACCGAGCCCTCTTCCACCTGAACAACGGCTACTACGTGCCGTCGGTGCGCTACACCGGCCGCGTGGCGAAGACGCACCTGGTCTCCAACACGGCCTTCCGCGGCTTCGGCGGACCGCAGGGCATGCTGGTGATGGAGGACATCCTCGCGCGCATCGCGAGCACCCTGGGCCTGGCCCCGGAGGCCGTGCGCCAGCGCAACCTCTACGACGGCGTGGGCGAGACCAACACCACGCACTACGGCCAGGAGCTGGAGGACAACCGGCTGCCGAAGCTGTGGAACGACCTGATGGAGTCGTCCGACTTCGCGAAGCGCCGCGCGGAGGTGGAGGCCTTCAACGCGTCCAGCCCTCGCATCAAGCGCGGCCTGGCCATCACGCCGATGAAGTTCGGCATCTCCTTCACCGCCACCTTCCTCAACCAGGCGGGCGCGCTGGTGCACGTGTACCGCGACGGCTCCGTGCTGCTGTCGCACGGCGGCACGGAGATGGGCCAGGGGTTGCACACCAAGATTCAGGGCGTGGCCATGCGCGAGCTGGGCCTGCCCGCGGAGCTGGTACGCGTGGCGCACACGGCCACGGACAAGGTGCCCAACACGTCCGCGACGGCGGCGTCCAGCGGCTCGGACCTCAACGGCGCGGCGGTGCGCGAGGCCTGCATCCAGGTGCGCGAGCGGCTGGCCCCGGTGGCCGCGCGCATGCTGGTGCAGCTGCACGGGCAGGCGGTGTCGCCGGACGCGCTGGTGTTCGAGGACGGGCGCATCTGCGCGGCGTCGCGGCCGGACCAGGGGCTGCCCTTCGCGTCCGTGGTGGAGGAGGCCTACCGCGACCGCGTGGGCCTGTCCGTCACGGGCTACTACCGCACGCCGGGCATCGGCTACGACCGGACCCTGGGCCGGGGCAAGCCGTTCCTCTACTTCTCCTACGGCGCGGCGGTGAGCGAGGTGGAGGTGGACGGCGACACGGGCATGAAGCGCGTGCTGCGCTCGGACCTGCTGGAGGACGTGGGGGATTCACTCAACCCCGGCCTGGACCGGGGTCAGGTGGAGGGCGCCTTCGTGCAGGGCATGGGGTGGCTCACCGGCGAGGAGCTGAAGTGGGACGCGAACGGGCGGCTGCTCACGCACTCCGCCAGCACCTACGCGGTGCCCGCGTTCAGCGACGCGCCCATCGACCTGCGCGTGGCCTTGATGGAGCGGGCCGGGCAGAAGGGCACCATCCACGGCAGCAAGGCCGTGGGCGAGCCGCCGCTGATGCTGGCCCTGTCCGTGCGGGAGGCGCTGCGCGACGCGGTGGCGGCCTTCGGAGCGCCGGGCGGCGACGTGGACCTGCCCTCGCCCGCCACGCACGAGGCCCTCTTCCTGGCCATCCAGCGGCGCAAGGCGAGGGGCGCGGGGCTTCCGGTTCCAGACGAAGCGCGCGAGGTGGCCTGAGGCAGGGGGCGGGTGCGGCAACATGCCACGGCATGCCCGCGCGGCCGGTGCGTTAGACGGGAGCACCTTCCAAGGATGATTCCCATGCGCTCCATGCTCCGCTCCCGCCTCCTCCTTCCGCTGGCCCTCGCAGGTGCGCTCGGCTGTGGAGAGGATGAACCCGAAGTCCTGACGGTGGACCTCCCCGTCGTCGCCCGCGTGGGCACGGAGGCGTTCGCCTGTGGAAAGACGTACACGAACGTCGGGACCACGGGGACGACGTACGAGCCCATGGACTTCCGCGTGTACGTCCATGACGTGCGGCTGGTGACGCGTGACGGGAAGGAGGTGCCCGTGACGCTGACCGAGGACGGCACGTGGCAGCACTCGGGCGTGGTGCTGCTGGACTTCGCGAACAAGGACGGGCTGTGCACGCAGGGCACGGAGGGGATGAACGCGTCCATCCAGGGCACGGCGCCCCAGGGTGACTACACGGGCCTGCGCTTCACGCTGGGCATCCCGGAGGACCTGAACCACGGCGACCCCACGACGCTCGGCAAGCCGATGGACGACACGGGCCTGCACTGGAACTGGCAGAGCGGCTTCCTCTTCACGCGCATCGAGGGCCGCACGCAGGGCCTTCCAGAGCACGTCATGCACCTGGGCAGCACGGCCTGCGCGCCGCCGCCCGAGGGCCAGACGCAGGGCACGGCCGGGTGCGCGAACAACAACCGTCCGGAGTTCCACCTGGACGGCTTCGACGTGGCGAAGAACAAGGTGGTGATGGACCTGGGCACGCTCTTCGCGGGCTCCAACCTGGACGTGAACACGCCGGGCACGGCCGCGGGATGCATGTCGTCCCCCACCGACGCGGACTGCGGCCCCTTCTTCGAGCGCCTGGGGCTGGCCTTCGGCGGCCAGGCGGCGAACCCGGCCGCGCAGACCTTCATCCGGGCCGAGTAGCAGGAAGGACGTCCGACGTGGCACGACGACAAGGACAGGCGTGGAAGGCCCTGGCGACGGTGGCGTTGTGGGCCGCGGGCTGCGCGGATCCCTCGGGGCCGACCGAGGAGCCCGCGCCCTACGACTGGCAGCTGCCCGCGGGCTTCCCCAAGCCGCGCGTGCCAGAGGACAACCCCATGTCGGAGGCGAAGGTCCAGCTGGGCCGGCGCCTCTTCTACGACAAGCGCCTGTCGCTGAACGGCACGCAGTCCTGCGGCTCCTGCCACGAGCAGGCCCGGGCCTTCACGGACGGGCGCGTGCACGCGGTGGGCAGCACGGGACAGGCGCACCGCCGCAACGGGCAGGGGCTGGCGAACGTGGCGTACGCGACCAGCCTCACCTGGGCCAACTCCGCGCTCACCACGCTGGAGGCCCAGGCGCTGGTGCCGCTGTTCGGGCGGGAGCCGGTGGAGCTGGGCTTCGCGGATCAACAGGAGGTGTTGCTGGAGCGGCTGCGCGCGGATCCGGACCTGACGGCGCGTTTCGCGGAGGCATTCCCGAACGAGTCCACGCCGGTGTCGCTGGCCACGCTCACGCGGGCGCTGTCCGCGTTCGAGCGGTCGCTCATCTCCGGCACGTCGGCGTATGACCGCTATCTGTACGGCAAGGAGGTGGACGCGCTGAGTCCCGCGGCGAAGCGGGGCTTGCAGCTGTTCCTGTCCGAGCGCCTGGAGTGCGACCACTGCCACTCCGGCTTCAACTTCCAGGACGCGACCGTGCACGAGGCGACGGCGGAGCCGGTGCTGCCGTACCACAACACGGGGCTCTACAACGAGGACGGCCAGGGCGCGTATCCCGCCGGGGACACAGGCCTCTTCGAGATCACGTTCCGTCCAGAGGACATGGGGCGCTTCAAGGCGCCGTCGCTGCGCAACGTGGCGGTCACCGGACCGTACATGCACGACGGCAGCGTGGAGACGCTCTCCGACGTGTTGGACCACTACGCGGCGGGAGGCCGGGCCAGGGCGGCGAACGGCGGACAGCCGAGCCCCCTACAGAGCGCCTTCGTGCGCGGCTTCGAGCTGACGCCCGAGGAGAAGGCGGACGTCATCGCGTTCCTGGAGTCGCTCACGGACACGGCGTTCCTGACCGACCCGCGCTTCGCGGACCCCGCCACCGTGCCGTGAGCCGGTATCGTCATCGGCTGTGATTCAGCCATGGCGATTCCTCGTGCGACGGTGGGTGGTGCTGGCGTGCCTGGCCCTGCTCCTCGCGGGCTGTGCTTCGTCACCGTCCCATGGAGGTACCTGGGGCTACGGCACTGCGGCGGCACGGTCCTCATGGAGGCCGTGGGCTGGAGGGGCCCGGAAGGCTTCCGCTGAGGCCCGTGACGACAAGGGATGGGCCTGTGGCGGTCGAGCCCTGCCGCGAGGCTGGCCCGACCTGGAGCGCAGTGAGCAGCGCCTCGCGCCCTTCCTGGCCTGTGCCTCGCCAGCGGCCTTTGTGGCCATGCAACGGCGGGTGGACATGCCCCGGCTGGTGGAGTCCCTCGATGATTGGGACGCCGTCCGGCTGGGGGCGCTGGGGCCGTTGGACGCGACGGCCTCCGGCATCCTTCAGCGCAAACGTGCCGCCTTCCTTGTCAGCGCGGTCGAGCAGTACGGACCTCCACGCGCGGAGGTGTTCGCCCTCTTCATCCTGCACACCAGCTTTGATGATGAACTGCGCGAGTGGGTCCAGCACCTGGCCCGCGAAAAGCAGCTCGGGGAGACGCTGGGTGGCATGCCCGCCGTGCGCGAGGAGTTGCTGCGCCGGGGATTGAAGGTCACGGCGCATCCGGAGCGGGAAGAGCAAGCCGGTGACGTCCTGCGGGGCCTGGGCCGTGCGGGGCGTGACGCGCTGTCCAGCACCGACGTGAGCGCAGGGGCCCGCTACGTGGAGTTCTCCGCGAAGCGCGCGCAATTGCCGCCGCCGTACCAGGAAGCGCTCGACGCGGTGGAGCGGGCCCTGATGGCAGGGCACTTCTCACCGGGCAACGTGGTGCGAGGTGGCTTCGATCACCTGACGTTCGGCGTCCCGATGGGCTTCTTCCACCTGCTCGCGGGAACGGCCCAGGGTGCAACATCACTGGCGAAGGGCCGGTACGAACAGGCCACACGAGAGCTGGCACCCGCCGCGCTCATGGTGGCGCTGTACGCGGGAGGCAAAGGCGCACGGGCCCTGCGAGGAGAACGGCCCGTCTTCGACCTGGAGGCGCTCAAGGCCGCGGTGGAGCGACTGGAGGACCAGCTCGGAGTGAACGCCACGCGGGAGTTGCTGCGTCAGCTCAGGGCGAGCCGGGAAGGCGCCTTCCTCGCCGCCGAGTGGGGAGAAGCCGGAGCGCTGGCGCTCTACGAGGCCCGGGGCAACCCGGCGAAGGCCCAGGCCCTGCTGGCGGAGGCAAGCCGCGAACGTCCGGGAGCCGCACAGAAGGGCACCGGCAGTTCTGCCCTGTCGAAGGACTTCGCGGGAGTGCCACCAGAGGTCCTGGAGGCACGGCTCGCGCAGGTGGAGTGGGAGGCCACGGGTCCCCGCCTGTCCCGCGATGTGTCCTTCCTGAAGGAGCATCCACCGGAGCGGGATGCACCACCGGGAGCCGAAGGTCACCCGCTCTGGACTGAGTACGTGAGCTATCGCGAGGCGAGGCTCGCGGAGCTGGAACAGGGCACGCCCGCCAGGGGTCCCCTCCGTTGGGAGGGATACCTGGACCTGCGCGGACAGTTCATCCGCGGGCTGATGTTCGAGCGGACCATGGTCGCCCGACTCCGGGCGGATGCGGCACTGCCCCGAGCGCAGCGTCGGTGGCTCAAGGACTTCGATGAACCCCGCATCGAAACGCATGTGGGCATGACGAAGGCGGACCTGCGCTTCGCGGACGCCATGATCGTTGAAACGAAGCCACCGTCAGGGCAACCGCCCCGGATGGAGACCCTCAGCTTCAAGAGCCGTGACATGCATCTGATGGAGACGAAGGGACTCGTCGCGCAGATGGTAGAGGACGCACGTGCAGCCCTTCGGTATTACGGCGAGACCGTGAACATCCGCCGACCTGGGCTCGAGGGAACCGTGCGAATCCAGCGGGTACGCTTGGTGTACGAGGGTGGCCCCATGAAACCCGGTGTGAACACCTTGAGGACCGTGCGGGAGATTCTCAGAGTGAAGCTCCAAGACGTGGAGGTTCAATTTCATGACCAATGACAATCTCCACCTCTCATTCAAAGGGAGCTTCAATGCTCTCGCCGATCCCCAGAATGAGCTGACTCCCTTCCTCGACGCGCTTGAGTCAGGCGCCGGTCCATGGATGCCGGACATCGTCGAGGGGAAACGACGCCGCCGTTACACACACGCGGCGGTCATGAAGGCACTGGCAGAATCGCGAGAGGACCGAAGTGCCCTCGTCGGCCTTTATCGCACGGCAAAGCCAGGGCTGGAGATGACCCTCCTGCTCTCGTTCCCACCTCTGTCGCCATCGATAGACATCTGGGTCGAGGTGAAGTCGCTCGACCTGTTCGGAGCCGAAGCCTGCTGCCGGGCGTTCCTGGAGATGGTCCGCGCATGGGCCCTCCACTACCCCGTCACCTACGCTTCTGCTCACAGCACGGCGGACAAGGAGTTGGCGGACTTCCCCAATTTCGGCCGAGACGACGAGACGACCTTCCAGGACGGCTTCGACAGGGTCTACGAAATCTGCTGGCTCAACGTCTTCGGCGCGAAGCTCGTGGACACCGTCGGCCGCGAGCGCATGCGCACCACGCCCGCCCACCGCGTCGAAGAGCTTCCCGACGGCTCCATCCTCCTCGTCACCTGGCCCACCGCCGCGGACTTCGCCAGCGAAGCCGCTCGCGTCGCCCAGGCCCGCGCATGGGTCCACCTCCGGCCGGACCTCGACTTCGACACGGTGATGGCCACCCTCCGCGAACGAAGCGCGACCCTCGCCCCCGTCGAACCCCGCTTCGCTCCGGACGTCGCCGCGCTGCTCTCACGTCTCCCCGAATACGCATCCCTGGCCCAGCGCCAGCGGCGCATCGCGGAGCTCAACGCCTACGTCCCGCCAGAACCGGACGAGTGGCTCCCGGTGGACGCCGCCCTGCCTCCGGACGTGGCCGACCCGAAGGCCGCCGTCGATCAGTACGCGTCCTTCGCGGAACGCCTCGTGGCGCTGCTCCACACGCCGGTGCCCTCCGTCCTCAAGGGGTCCCCCGAATCCCTGACGGACATCGACGTCCACTTCTGGAAGGAGACCTTCCCGGACACCTTCGAGCGGCACAACATCGATGCCATCGCGGTGCCCGCCGTGGGGGCCTACCTGGGCGAGGTGCTGGTCAAACACCTGGGCGGACAGTGGATCCCCCGCAAGCAATGGATGGAAGCCCAGGTCCGCGTCGGTGATCGCGTCTGGCTGCCCTTCGCCCGCGCCCACCGCTACATGCGCTCCACCCAGTCCCTGTTGGACCACTCCCTCACCCAGCTCTACCGCGTCGCGGAACGCCACGCCCGCTACTGAACCGGCGGCTTGAGGTCGTCCGGCAACCGCTCCAGCGGCGGACGCTCCAACGCTCCCGGCCGCTCCACGCCAGAGGCCGTGCCCGCGTCACCCTGCCCCGTGGGCAACGGCGAGGGCTTGTCCGAACAGCCAGCAAGAACACCGACACACAACACGAAGAGCCAGTGGCGCATGGTCGCTCCTAGTACTTCACCCAGATGACCGTGCCGGGGTGGATCTGCGTGAGCGCGGTGACGCCGGGCTCCTTCTCGATGAGCGCCTGCGTGACGGGGTTGAAGCTGTACGCCTGCGCGCCGGACCAGACGATGAGCGCGTCCTTGAACACGGTCAGGTCGTGCACGTGCTCCTCCACCGTGTACTGGTTCCAGCCCGGCATCCGAGAGGGCAGCAGGTAGAGCGACGGCGCCGGGTTCTCCGAAGGCCCCGTGCCCGCGTCCCCGTCGTGGCTGTGCTCACCGCCCGCCGTGTTCGTCCACTCCACCACCGTCAGCGCGCCGCCTTGTGTGCTGCACGTCTGCGTCGTGGGGAAGAACAGCGCGGTGAACGGCTTCGAGGGCAGCTTCATGCGCAGCCCCAGGTGGAAGAAGTGCGTGTCCGCTGGCTTCACGTTGCCCGGCGGCCGGGTCCACGTCACCGCTGTCACGTTGCCAGAGGCGTCCTTCTCCACCTCGGCCGCGCCGAACACCGAGTCCACCGGGCGCACGTTCGTCACGCCCTCCGGAATCTGGACCCGCAGCTTGTACGTGTCCGCGCCGTCACAGCCGTGGCTCACCGTGATGTCCGCTTCGAAGGTCGCCCCGGCATACGGAGGCGTGGCCCCCGCCACCGCGGCGTGCGCGAAGGCGGACGAGGACAGCAGCGAACCCGCGACGACACACAGCGGCCCCAGGGCAGACTTCATCGGGTGACTCCGGGAAGAAGTGAGCATCCCGGATAGCAGCCACCCGTGGCGCGACCGCTGCGGTCATTTGTCGCAGCGCCCGCGCCGGACATCCTCACGGCAGCGCGATGCGCCCCGGAGCGCCCTGCTCGGTGTGACGGCGGTTGCAGTCCCCGCTGCGCCGCGGCGTGGCCATCCTCCGCGACGTGCCCTCCGGCCCCACCCGCCGGGCATCACCCCGTCCGCGTCATGGAGCCGCCGGGAAGGAACGCGCAGGGACGTGTCGGACCCACCCCGTATCCTCCTCAAACACTCGACAGGCGAATCCAAGAAATTCCATTTTCACTGACAATTCAAAGACACAGTCAGATCCGGGCAATCTCGCCGCGACAGGACGCTCGCGGGAGGCGGACCCATACACTCCGCGTGTTCCCGTCGCATGATCCGATGTGTCACGTTTACACGGACACCCCGCGCACTATCCCGTGAACAAGGGAGGTCCCCGGGTTTCCGACCTTGGGGGTCATTTGAATGTCCCTCCGTTCGCGCGATGAAGTGGCTCACGGCCCAGACGCCCTCCGAATTCCG
>NZ_RAWC01000102.1:0-29834 GCF_003611685.1 Corallococcus sp. CA049B
GGCCGCGGCGCAGGCGGGTGGGGCGCCGGCGCAGGACGAGAACGGCCTTCCGCAACTCGCCCCCATCCCGGGCACGGTGGCGCGCAACGCGCCGAAACGGAGCTGAGCCCTGAATCGCCAAGGGGTTGACCTGTCGGATTTCCGGATGAGCCTGGCGGAGCACCTCACGGAGCTGCGCTCGCGGCTCGTGAAGTGTTCGCTCGCGGTGCTCGTGCTGGGCGCCGTGTCGCTCATCTTCGCCAAGCCCATCTTCGGCGTGTTGATGCGGCCGGTGCTGGACGCGCTGCCCCCGGAAGGGCGCTCGCTCGTCTACACATCCGGCATCGAAGAAATCAACGTGCTGATGAAGGTGGGCGTGTACTGCGGCATCTTCCTCACCACGCCCGTCATCCTCTGGCAGATCTGGGGCTTCGTGTCGCCGGGGCTCTACCCGGAGGAGCGCAAGTACGCGTCGCCCTTCGTGGTGCTGGGCTCCGTCGCGTTCATCGTGGGCTCGATGTTCTGCTACTTCCTGGTGCTGCCCTCCATGTTCAAGTTCCTCCTCAACGAGGAGGAGACGCTCGCCCTGGAGCAGCGCATGGACACCGCGCGCATGGGCGGCGAGGACGCGCTGCGCTTCCTGCGCATTGGCGAGGTGGAGCGCGCCGGCCACGTGGCCAGGGAGACCAGCGCCGCGCTGACGGCCGTGGGTGAAGGCCAGGTGAAGGACCCGGAGGTGGCGACCGCGAAGAGCGTGGAGCTCACCGCGCGCCTCAAGGGCCTGGGCGACCTGCTGGACGCGGCCGCGGACGGGCTGGGTGTGCCCGCGCGCGGCGTGCTGCGCCAGGCGGTGGAGAAGCGCGTGGAGGCGGTGACGGCCTTCGGCAAGCAGGACTACGTCGCGTCGGAGGCGGCCATGGACCAGGCGGCCAGCCTGCTCGCGGGCGTGGCGCCCACGCGCGCCGAGGAGATGTCCGGCCTGTGGCGGCTGCAGAAGGAGCTGGCCAGGGGCCACGCCGAAGCGGAGGCCGCGCGCTGGACGCGGCCCATGCTGACCATGAACGAGCAGCTGTCGCTGGTGCTGCTGCTCATCCTCGCCTTCGGCGTCATCTTCGAGCTGCCGCTGGTGATGGCGCTCTTGGGCATCGTCGGGGTGGTGCAGTCGAGCTTCCTCATCCGCTACCAGCGCCACGCGTTCGTGGTGTGCCTCATCGCGGCGGCGATCCTGACGCCCACGGGTGACGTGGTGAACCTGTCGCTCATGGCGGGCCCCATGCTGCTCTGCTACGAGCTGGGCGTGCTGGCGGTGTGGCTCATCGAGAAGCGCCGTTCGAAGGCGGAAGCCTCCACGGACATCACCCCGGCGGCGTAGACTCCCGCGCGCATGAAGAGCCCCGCCGCGCGCCTGATGATGGACCTGCGGTACCTGCGCGCGCTGTCGCGGAGGTTCCGCAGCACGTTGCTGCTCGCGGCGGTCATCTTCGGGGTGGGGCCGGCGCTGTACCACTGGCGCTACGTGGGGCCGGACGGGGGCCGCATCTCCTACGGAGAGGCGCTGCACCACGTCTACTTCCTGCTCTTCGGCCAGCCGTCGCTGCCCTACGTGAGCGACTTGTTCGTGGAGGCGCTCAACATCCTCATCCCGCCGGTCAGCATCGCGCTGGTGGTGGATGGCGTGGTGCGCTTCGCGTACCTCTTCTTCGCGCGGCACAAGAACGACAAGGAGTGGGTCTCCGTGGTGTCCGAAACGATGAAGGGCCACGTCGTGGTGTGCGGCGCGGGACGCGTGGGCTACCGCGTGGTGACGCAGCTGCGGGAGATGGGCAAGGACGTCGTCGTGGTGGAGAAGCGCGAGGACGCGACGTTCGTGTCCGCGCTGCGCGACGAGAACATCCCGCTGCTCATCGACGACACGCGCAGCCCGCTGTGCCTGCCGCGCACGCACGTGAAGAAGGCGTCCGCCATCGTCTGCGCCACGGATGACGACCTGGCGAACCTGAACATCGCGCTGGACGCGCGGCGGCTGAACCCCGGCATCCGGGTGGTCATCCGCCTGTTCGACGACGACCTGGGCGCGAAGGTGCGCGACACGTTCAAGGCGGAGGCCCTGTCCAGCTCCTCGCTGGCCGCGCCCGCCATGGCGCTGGCGGCGTTGGATCCGCGGCTCGTCCACTCGTTCCGCATCGGCAAGCACCTGATGGTGGTGTCGCTGTTCGTGGTGCGCGAAGGGCTGCCGGGGATGAACATCTCCCAGGTGCGCGACCGCTTCGGCGGGCTGGCCCTGTCGCTCATCCGGGGCGAAGAGGAGACGCTGCACCCGAACGGTGACGTGGTCCTCCAGGTGGGGGATCAGATCACCGTCCAGGCGTCCTATCCGGAGTACTGCGCCCTGCGCGCCTTCACCGGTGAGGCGGACGCGCCGGCGTACGCGGACCACGACAACTTCCTCATGCCGGGCTATCGCCCCACGGGGTGAGCTTCCACGGCCAGTATCCAGGGGCATCTATGTCGACAGGTCGGACTTTGGAGGGCGGCTACCAGGCAGGGGTGCGGCGCTCCTTCGCGGTGGGCTCGGAGATGGCCTGGGCCGCGTGGGGCGAGGCGTCGGGACTGGCCCGCTGGGTTGGGGGCGGCGCCCAGGCGCTGACGGAGGGCGAGCAGGTCGCGCTCGCGGATGGGACGCGCATCACGGTGGTGCGTCAGGTCCCGCCCAGGCAGCTGCGCCTGCGTTTGGAGCGGGACGACTGGCCCCGTGCGCGCACCGTGCAGCTTCGCGTGTTGCCGTCGGTGCATGGCGTCACCGTGGCGCTGCATGCGGAAGGGCTGCCGGACGCGGATGCGCGTGAGAAGCTGCTGGCGCGCTGGACGCGTGCACTGGAGGGCTGGAACGCCTTCTCCGGACGGACCGTGGAGGTGACCCGCGAAGGGGCTCCGAAGCGCGAGCCCGCGGGGAGGAAGGGCGCGAAGAAGCCTCCCGCGCTGGAGCAGGGGCTCGCGAAGCAGGGCGAGGCCTTGCTGAAGAAGCACGGCCCCGCGCGAGGCACGAAGAAGGCCGTGGCCGCGAAGCAGCCCCGGGCCGTGAAGAAGGCGGGCGGTGCGAAGAAGGCTCCGGTCGCGAAGAAGGCCGTGGCCGCGAAGAAGGCCGTGGCCGCGAAGAAGGCCGTGGCCGCGAAGAAGGCCGTGGCCGCGAAGAAGGCCGGGCGCACGAAGTAGGGCGCAGCGCGGCTGGTGACCGCTGTTGGCGAGCGGTGACTCCAGTCACCAGGGACGGGCCCCGGTCCGTCCCACCGCGCCTCTCGCGTTTCCAAGGACATCAAGCACTTGGCCTCGAGCAGGTGTCGGCCCATGGGTTGGCATGTCCCCTGCTGTAGGTGTTCCTCGTCAGCAGCACTCAAGCTCCCGAGGAAATCCCCATGGTCCCCGCGCCCGGTTCCGCCCGCCTCGCTTCCTTCCGCGTCCCCTCCCAGGACTTCGCCTCCCGTCCGGATGCCGTGTCCGGCGGCAGGGTGCAGGGCGGTTCCTGCCAGAAGCCGGGTTCGGCCTCGGTGTCCTCGTTCCAGCAGGACGGCTTCAGCGCGGGCCCCGCGAAGGGCGCGCAGTGGAAGCAGTTCGCGGAGGGGCTCGAGGACGTGGCGAAGCAGCTGCAGCAGCTCGTCCAACTTCTCCAGACCCAGGTGGGCGGCGCCGCTGCCCCCGTGGACGGCGCGGCCGGAGCCCAGGCGCCGTCGGGCGTGTCCGGTGCGCCCAGCAGGTGTGGCGTTCCCAGCGCCGACGGTGCGTCCAGCACGGGCGGCGCGCCGGGCGCGGGTGATTCGGTCCAGGCCGGCTCCACCCAGTCGGCCGGTGCCACCGGGGACGCCCAGAAGGGCGAGGTGGGCGACTGGATCAAGCAGGCCATGGACATCCTCAAGGCCGCTGGCGTCCCGGTGGACAAGATGAACCCGCAGGACATCGCGAAGATCATCCAGCACGAGTCCAGCGGGAACCCGAACGCCATCAACCTCTGGGACCAGAACGCCAAGGATGGCCACCCCTCCATCGGCCTGATGCAGACCATCCAGCCGACGTTCGACGCGTTCAAGCTCCCGGGCCACGACAACATCCGCAACCCGGTGGACAACATCATCGCGGCCGTGCGCTACGCGGTGGACCGCTACGGCTCCGTGTCCAACACGCCGGGCATCCAGGCGATGAACGGAGGCAGCGGCTACGTCGGCTACTGAGTCGGCCTATCGCCCCCGCAGGTTCTGGGCGATCTTCAGGATGTCCGCGAGGACGCCCGCCGCAGTGACAGGGCCGCCTGCCCCCGCGCCCTGGACCAGCAGCGGGTAGTCCGCGTAGCGCTCCGTGGAGAAGGCCACGAACCCCTCCGAGCCGCGCAGCCGCGTCGCCGGATGCTCCTTCGGCACCGCCACCGGTCCCACCCGCAGCACCGGCCCGTCCTTCGCCGCCGGGTCGATGCGCGCCAGGTAGCGCAGCACCTTGCCCTCCGCGCGCAGTCCCTCGACGCGCGAGGTGAACGTCCGGTCCAGCTTCTCCAGTCCCACGAGGAAGCGCTCCACGTCCGCCTCCTCCAGGTACTCGCGCGGCACGAACGGCTCCACCTCCACGTCTTCCATCGACAGGCTCAAGCCCTGCTCACGCGCGAGGATGAGCGCCTTGCGCGCGGCGTCCGTGCCCGCCAGGTCCTCGCGCGGGTGCGGCTCCGTGAAGCCCTTCTCGCGCGCCGTGCGCACCGCCTTCGACAGCGGCACGCCGTCCATCAGCTGCTGGCTCAGGTAGCCGAGCGTTCCGGAGAACGAACCCTCCACGCCGTGCACCCGGTCTCCCGTGCGCACCAGGTCCTTCAGCGTCTGGATGACCGGCAGCCCCGCGCCCACCGTCGTCTCGTAGTGGTACGCGCGGTGGTTCAGGTGCGCGGTGCTCCGCAGCCGCTCCCAGACCTCGAGCGGCTGGGTCAGCGGCTTCTTGTTCGCCGCCACCACGTGGATGCCGCTGCGGAACGCCTCCAGGTACAGCTCCTCCATCCCCCCCGCCGCTGTGCAGTCCACCAGCACCGGCACGGGCAGCCGGCGCAGCGGCTCCAGCAGCGCGCGCACCACGGGAGGTGACGCGCCCTCGGGCACGGACTGGATGCGCTCGCGCCACTGCTTCAGCGGGATGCCCTCCGGGGAGAAGAGCACCCGCCGGCTGTCCGCGAGCCCCACCAGGTTGAGCTGGATGCCGTGCCCCTGCGCCAGCGTCTCCTGCAGCGTGCGCAGCTGCTCCAGTAGCTGGCTGCCTACCACGCCATGGCCCAGCACCAGCAGGCTCACCTCTTCATGCGCGAAGTGGAAGGCCGCGTGCACCGTGCGCACGGTCAGCGCCGTCTCCGCCCCGTCCACGATGAACGAGATGGAGCGAGCGCTCGCCGTCTGCGCGATGGCGCGCACGTTGACGCCCAGCGCGCCCAGCGGTTGGAACAGCCGTCCCGCCACATTGGCGCCCTGGCCCATGGCCTCCGCCACCAGCGCCACCTGCGTCACCGGCGCGCGCACCTGTGGCGGCTGCAACGCGCCGCGCTCCAACTCGGGCGCCAGCTCCCGCCGCAGCACCTCCTCCGCGCGGGCCGCGTGCGCCCGCCGCAACACCACCGCCACCGAGCGCCCCGGCGACGACTGCGCCGCCATCCACGCGTCGATGCCCGAGGCCTCCAGCGCTTGCAACGCGCGAGGCCCCACCGGCCGCGCCGCTTCCTCCGTGCCTCCCTCCAGGCCCAGCAGCGCCAGGTCCTCCAGGGACACCACGCACGTGGGCACGGTGCCGTTGCCCGCGCCGCGCACGTCGATGAGCGTTCCGGGCTCGTCGGGCTGTTGCAGGTGGCGCACGCGCAGCGGGATGTCCGCGTCGCGCAGCGTGGACAGCGCGCGCGGGTGCAGCGTGGGCAGGCCCAGGTACACCAGCTCCAGCGCCTCCGTGTAGCTCAGGTGTGGCACCGGCCGCGCATCCGCCACGTGCAGCGGATCCGCCGTCATCACCCCGGGCACGTCCGTCCACAGCGTCAGCGGCGTGCCCAGCAGCACGGACAGCACCGCCGCCGTCTCATCCGCGCCCTCCACGCCCAGCGTCGTGGAGCGGCCATCCACCGCCGTCCCCCGGCCACCCGCGTGCAACGTCAGCCGCCCCTCCCACGAAGGACGCAGTGTGGCCACCCGGGCGCGGGTGTGCTCGCGGTTCACTCGCGCTTGTCCGGGCTCACCCTCCGTCACCGTCCAGTCCGCCGCGTCCACCTCCAGCGACGGCACGCCGCGCGCGCCCAGCAGCCTCGCCAGCAGCGCCGCCGTCAGCCGCTCGCCGGTGCCGCGCACCACGTCCTCCAGCGCGGGCCGCCGTTCACGCACCAGGCTCGCGCCATCCAGCGCGCGGCGCGCGGGCTCCAGCAGTGATGCCCGCGTGCGCGTGCCGTCCGCCTCCACCGACGTGGAGCCCGGGGGCGCGCCCAGCCGGCGCTCGGCCTCCTCCAGCATCAACAGGCCTCGCGCGAGCAGGCCATCCAGCTCCTGCCGGGCCAGCGTGGAGTTGCCCTTCAACGCGATGGACAGCGCGGACTCCAGCCCCGCTGCGAGCCAGGGCGGCGAGGACACGATGGCGGCGCGCGTGCTGCCCGCGTCGTGGCGCGACAGGTGCGTGGCCACGGACGCGAGTCCCTGGGCGGTGTCGAGCAGGAAGGGCGCGTAACGGGTGATGCTCACAGGGGCGGTCATGAGGTCTTCCGGGCGCGGACGCCGGCAGTGGAGGAGAGGGCGTCACGGCCCACGCCCGGAGGCAGGGCCAGCGCGCGGACCAGCAGGGGCGCGAGCGCGTCCCATTCGATGAGGAAGCCGTCGTGGCCGTGCGCGCTGCACAGGGCCGCGTACTCGGCATGCAGTCCCTGCGCGCGCAGGCGGCGGGACAGGTTCTTCATGTGCTCGGGAGGGAAGAGGGCGTCCCGATCGATGCCGACGGTGAGCGTGCTCGCGCGGATGCGGTCCACGCCGGGCCCGCCGTTCGGCGTGGGCACGCGCGTGAGGTCGTGGTGGTCCATGGCGCCGAGCAGCGCCAGGTAGGACCGCGCGTCGAAGCGCGCCTCCAGCTTCGTGCCCTGGTACTCCAGGTAGCTCTCCACCGGGTACAGCGCGCGTGACGACCACGCCTGCGGACGCGGCTGGAGCGCCTCCAGCCCGGCCTCCGCGCGATAGGTGAGCGTCGCCAACTGGCGGGCCAGCTCCAGGCCTCGCCGGGGAGACTCGGGATATTCGGGGTCGAGCAGCACGGCCTGCCGGGCCACGTGGTTCCATCCCACCACCCACGCGGACGCGGCCTCCGCTGTCGCGATGGGCACCATGCGCTGGAAGCGCTCTGGCGCGAGCGCCGCCAGGCACAGCACCACCATGCCTCCCAGCGAGCCGCCGGTGACGAGCGCCACCTCATCCACGCCCAGCGCGTCCAGCGCCGCGAGGATGGAGCGTGCCTGGTCCCACGGCGTGAGGGTCGCGGGGAGGCTGCGCTCATCCAGGCGCAGGTCGCCCTTGGGCAGCACCGGCGCCGGGCCGAAGCGCGTGTCGTCGGTGCGCTGCGGGAAGCCCTCGTCCGCGGGGCCGGAGGTGCCGTAGCAGGAGCCCAGGTTGTTGAAGCACAACAGCCGCACGCGCGAAGGATCCAACGGCCGGCCATGCCCGATGACGGGCGCCCACCAGCCGCCTTCTCCTCCGGCGTTCATGTCCCCGGTGAGCGCGTGCACCAGCAGCACGGTGGGCACCGGATCCGGCGCGCGGCGGAGGCCGATGCGGCGCGCGTCGCGCAGCTCGGAGGCTGCGTCGCGCAGCTCGGAGGCGGTCCTCCGCACCACGCGCAGCCGGCCTTCGCGCGTCGCCTCCTCCGAATGCACACGGGCACGGGACTGCAACCACGCGAGGTCCTCCGGGGGCCCCCACCACCAGCCGCGCACGAGGTGGGGCGCCACGCGGGCGCCGGCCTCCAGCGGCAGGTCCGGCAGCGACATGTCGAAGACGCGCGGGGTCTCCGCGCGCGGGGGGATTTCCTGGCCAGGCCTCACGGGTCGCATGGCGTCAGACCGCGCTCAGGGACTGGTCGAGGTCGGCCACGATGTCGTCCAGGTGCTCGATGCCCACGGACAGGCGCACCAGGTCGTCGGTGACGCCCGTGCTGGCGCGCTCCGCCGGGGTGAGCTGTTCGTGCGTGGTGGACGCGGGGTGGATGATGAGCGAGCGCGTGTCGCCGATGTTCGCGAGCAGGCTCCACAGCTTCACGCCGTCAATCACCTTGCGCCCGGCGGCCAGCCCGCCCTTCACGCCGAAGGTGACGAGCCCGCCGAAGCCGCCGTGCAGGTACTTCTTCGCGTTGGGGAACGAGGGGTCGTCCTCCAGGCCCGGGTAGCGCACCCACTCCACCTTCTTGTGCTGCTTGAGCCACTTCGCCACCGCGAGCGCGTTCTGCGAGTGGCGCTCCAGCCGCAGCCGCAGCGTCTCCAGGCCCAGGATGAACGCGTGCGCGTTGAAGGGGCTGAGCGCGGGGCCGAGGTCACGCAGGCCCTCCAGGCGGGCCTTGAGGATGAAGGCCGCGGGCCCGAAGGCCTCGCGCAGGCGCAGGCCGTGGTAGCCGGGGTTGGGCTCGGTCAGCTCCGGGAACTTGCCGTTCTCCCAGGGGAAGTTGCCGCCGTCCACGATGACGCCGCCAATGGAGGTGCCGTGGCCGCCGATGTACTTCGTCGCGCTGTGCAGCACGATGTTCGCGCCGTGGCGCAGCGGGTTGAAGAGGGCGGGGGACAGCGCGGTGTTGTCCACGAAGAGGGGCAGGCCCGCCTCGCGCGCCACGGCGCCAATGGCGTCGAAGTCCGGCACGTCCAGGCGCGGGTTGCCCAGCGACTCCAGGTAGAGCGCCTTCGTCTTCGGGCCAATGGCCTGGCGGAACGCGTCCGGGTTGCCCGCGTCCACGAACTTCGTGGTGATGCCCAGGCGCGCGAGCGTCACCTTGAAGAGGTTGTACGTGCCGCCGTAGAGGCTGGCGCCGGAGACGATTTCATCCCCCGTCTTGAGGATGTTGAGGATGCCCAGCGTCTGCGCGGCCTGTCCGGACGCGACCGCGAGCGCGCCCACGCCGCCTTCGAGCGCGGCGATGCGCTTCTCGAAGACGTCCGTCGTGGGGTTCGTGATGCGCGTGTAGATGTTGCCGAACTCCTTGAGGCCGAAGAGGGCGGCGGCGTGGTCCGCGTCGCGGAAGCGGTAGCTCGTGGTCTGGTAGATGGGCACCGCGCGAGCGCCCGTGGTGGGGTCGGGCGAGTAGCCGGCGTGCAGCGCGAGCGTGTCGGGGTGCAGCGGGCGTTCGTTGTGGGGCGTGCTCATGGCAAGGGACTCCTGTTCGCGTCGCTCCGGAAGGAACGCGCGTGCGTGAAGGCGGACGGGTGGTGGGGACGTCAGGGCACTGCGGGCGGCGGGGAGGGCTTCAGGACTCGGTGGGCGCTGCGACGCTCTTCGGCAGGGGTGCGAGAGCGGAGGCCCGGAACGACGAAGCCCACCGACCCTCGCGGGTGGGTGGGCTCCGGTTGGCTCGCCAGGGGCAGGCTGTGCGTCAGCCGGCCGCGGCGGGCTTGGGCCCACCCGGAACAGGCATCGAACACATGCACATGGCGGAGGTGACGAACATTCTGTGAGAAGAAGTAGCGGCGATGCCGTGAGCTGTCAAGCCACCCTCCAGAACGCAGCCGCATGTGCTGCGGACCCGTGACACGGATTCACTGCGTATTCCCAGAATGATGTCCTCCCGCTCGGTCCTCCTGTTCGCCTGTCTGTTTCTCGCCGCGTGCTCCAAGCCCGCGCCGCCCACGTCCGTGAATCTTCGAAAGAGCTTTCGCACGCAGCTGAAGGTGGAGCCCACGCAGCGAGCACCCGCGCCCACGCCGCCGAAGGAGCTCTTCGAGTTGGTGCGCTATCCCGCGCCGCTGGGCAGCAACGCGGCCTACGTCACGCCCGTGCGCGAAGGCGCGAAGCGGCCGGCGGTGGTGTGGATCCACGGCGGCTTCAACTGGGGGCTCGACGACTTCGCCTGGGCGCCTTCACCGCGGAGCAATGATCAGAGCGCGAGGGCCTTTCGTGAGGCCGGGCTGGTGTTGATGCTGCCCTCGCTGCGCGGCTCGGACGACAACCCCGGTGCGCGTGAATACTTCATGGGTGAGGTGGATGACGTGGTCGCCGCCATCGACTTCGTGGCGCAGCGTCCGGACGTGGACCCCGCGCGCATCTACGTGGCGGGGCACAGCACGGGCGGCACGATGGCGTTGATGGCGGCGGTGCTGTCACCGCATCTGAAGGGCGCTTATGCATTCGGCCCGGTGGCCGACGTGTCGGGATACGCGCACTATGTCCCGCTGCTGGCGCAGGCCCGGGGACCGGAGCTGTGGATGCGCAACCCGGTGAGCTACGTGGAGCACCTGCGCGTGCCCACGCAGGTCATCGAGGGCTCGGACGAGGGCAACATGGGTGCGTTCGAACAGCTGCGCGTGGCTGCGAAGGACGCGCCGCTGGCCTTCCTCGCGGTGCCTGGGGCGACCCACTTCAGCGTGCTCGCGCCGGTGACGGAGTTGCTGGCGAAGCGGCTCATGGACGCGAAGGCAGACGGGCCCGCGGTGCGGCTCACGGACGCGGAGGTCCGTGAGGTCGTCGCCGCTGAGCAGGAGTAAATGGCTACACGATTGACCGGGGGGGCGAACATCCTCGACATGCACTCCGGGCTCAATGTGGAGGGCCAGCTCATCCACTCGGGCAGCCATCCCATCTACAGCAGATTCGTGCGTGCCCGGCTTGAGGCCGCCTGGAAGGATTTGTCCAAAAGGGGCGCCCTCTCCAGTTGGACGCCCAAGGTCATCGAGGAGGCCCTCCTCAAGGTCGAGCACGAACTGCGCCAGGCCATCGAATCCGGAAGCCTGAAGGAGCCGGTCATCAAGGTGATCCAGGAGCAGCGCGGCGGTAGGGTGCTCACGGGGAAGAAGCTGGCCTTGCTGGAGCTGTCCTCCCACGGGGAGTCACACGTCACATGATGTATGCATTGACGGCTGATACCGCCCACATCGAGGAAGAAGATGTCCATGACGCCACGCTCATCGAGTTCGACGGCTTCGAGAACGCGACGTTCTTCGAGCCCGGCATCGACTATCAGAGCCAGCAGGGCGTGCCTGAGGTCATCGAGTTCGTCGGCAACCTGGAAAACGCCGCCCGGCTCGACCACCTGTTCACCGCGCCCATGGGGTGGTTGCTGATCTCCCGACGCATGGTGCGCGTGCTCGAAGCGGTGGGCCCGTTCCGCCACCGCCTCATCCCCACCGTCATCTATTCGGAACGCATCAGGCACCTCGTAAGCAAAGGGTACCCCCGGAGGCGGACCTGGCATTCGGTGACGGACCCTGCGCTGAAGAACGAGGACTTCGTCATCCTCCAGTTGTTGGATCAGACAGACTGCCTCGACCGGGAGCGCACCCTCGTGAAGGGCGTGCCCTTCCATCGGTGCGGAGAAGAATTCCTAGGAGAGGATGGCGCCGAGCCACTCGTGCTCCGCCCGCCACCCGGAGGCCTCCCACCCGTGTTCTTCGTCCCCGAGTTGCTCTACTACTGCTACACCGAGGAAGCACGGCAGGCGTGTGAGCAGGCGGGGCTGAAGGGCCTGTGGTGGCGCTCCCAACCGTGAGCCCGGGAGCGCCCGGTTCCAGGGCATTGGCCACGCCTCCTGACGCACGCGGAGGTCCGCGAGGCCGTCGCCGCCAAGCAGGAGTAGTCCGCGTCAGCGCACGCGCGCGTTCGCGGAGTAGGGCGTCAGAGGGCCCAGGAAGCCGGGCTGGGCCTTCACTCGCTCCAGCCACGCACGCACGGACGGGTAGGGCGCCAGGTCCACGCCCGCCTCCGGCGCCAGGTGCACGTACGCGTAGAGGCGCATGCAGGCTCCAGCAAGAGGATGCGCGCGACGCTACGGACTCGACTTCCCCCCGCGCACTCCGCTTCTTGCGATGGAATCACCGCGAGAAGCGGAGCAGGGGACCCACGGTTACTGCGCGGTGGCCTCGTTCCACGCTTCCGTGACGCGGCCCACCTGGTCGAACGCGCAGTGCTGCGCGCCCGGGATGACCTTGTCGTTCACCGGGAACCCGAGCCCGCCCAGGTACTGCTCCGCCTCCTCGAAGCGGGACAGGGTGACTCGGGGAGGGGAGGAGGCGCCTCTGTTCAGCAGCCAGTATACCGGGTATAGATTTCCAGCTGGGAAAGGAAATTCTTCCATGACTGGACGCGTGAACCTGATGGCGCCGGAAGTCCGGGCCAATCCCTACCCCGTCTACGCGGAGCTGCGCCGCACCTCGCCGGTGTGTCAGGTGGAGCCCGGCGGGCTCTGGGCCATCACCCGCTTCGAGGACGTGGCCGCGGCCTTCAAGAACCCGCAGGTGTTCTCCTCGGCCGGGGTGCGCACGACCACCGCGCCGCCGTGGCTGGGGCACAACCCCTTCTCCGAGTCGATGATCGTCATGGACCCGCCGCACCACATGCGGCTGCGCACGCTGGTGAGCCGCGCGTGGACACCCGCGGCGGTGAACCGGCTGGAGCCGCGCATCCGGAGCTTCGCGCAGATATTGGCGGAGCGGCTGTCCCCGGAGCGCGAAGTGGACTTCGTGGACGCCTTCGCCATGCCGCTGCCCGCGAGCGTGATTGGCGAGCTCTTCGCCTTGGACCCCACCATGACGGCCCGCTACAAGCGCTGGTCGGTGGACCTGTCCAGCGTGTCCGGCACGACGGAGAAGGACACCCACCGGCACGACTCCATCAAGGCCACTGTGCGCGAGATGGAGGACTACCTGTCCAACGTCGTCGCCGAGCGCCGCCGCCACCCGCAGGACGACATGGTGTCGGACCTGGTGAAGTCGCGCGTGGACGGCGAGGAACTCAGCGACGCGGAGCTGATGAGCTTCCTGTTCCTCCTGGTGGTGGCGGGCCTGGAGACCACCGTGCAGCTCGTCAGCCACTGCGTGCGCATGCTGATGGAGCAGCCGCACCTGGTTGCGCGGCTGCGCGAGAACCCGTCGCAAGTGGGGCGCTTCGTGGAGGAGGTGCTGCGCTACGAGCCCTCCGTGCACGGCCTGGTGCGCGTCACCACGAAGGAGACGCAAGTCGCGGGCGTGGTGATTCCGGAGGGCGCGCGCGTGGCGCTGATGATCGGCTCCGCGTGCCGCGACGGCGAGCGCTTCAAGGACCCGGACACCTTCGACATGGACCGCGAGGGCGTGAACAACATGCCCTTCGGCCACGGCATCCACTTCTGCCTGGGCGCCCCGCTGGCCCGGCTGGAGGCGCGCGTGGGCCTGGAGGTGCTCTTGTCCCGCTTCACGCGCTTCACGCCCACGGGCCCGGTGAGGTGGAACACCTCCCTCACCGTGCGCGGCCCGCTGAGCCTGCCCCTCATCCCGCACGCCTGAGGCGCGCGGGGCGAAGGAGCCTCACGCCTCGATGTCGAACGCGAGCGACACGCGCTCGCCCGGGGCCACGTGCAGCAGGCCCTCGCCGGTGGCCAGCGCCCCGGCGGCGGCCGTCCACGGCTCCACGCAGACGAAGTCCTTCCCCGTGAGCGTCCACACGACGAGCATGCGGAACTCCCCGCTCCACGACAGCTTCACGGGGGTCAGGCTTGGGCCCCGCTCCAGCACCGTGCCCGGCGCGGAGTGGTCACGCAGGTGCATGTCCACCTCCTGCGCCGTGAGGTCCAGGCCGGTGAAGGGCACCTCGTGCTTCGCGCGGTTGTCCCACGCGTGCGTGGCGTCCGTCTCCACGCGCGCCTGGGCCTTCTGGGCCTGCGGCACGCGGAAGTACGGGTGGTAGCCCAGGTGCAGCGGCAGGGGCCGCGTGTCCCGGTTCTCCAGGTCGAAGTCCAGCGTCAGCCTGCGGCCCACCAGCGAGAACGCCAGCTGCGCGTCGAAGGCCCACGGGTACTGGCGCAGCGTCTCCTCCGACGACGACAGCCCCAGCACCAGCAGCGACTCCTCCGCCTGGCGCACCGTCCACGGCAGCTTCCGCGCGAAGCCGTGCTGCGGCAGCGAGTACGCCTTGCGGTCCGCCGGATACGTGTCCCCGGGCAGGGGGCCGGCGTTGGGAAAGAGCACGGGGATGCCCCCGCGCACGCTCTTCGTGAGGTCGGCGACGGTGCTCTCATCCAGATAGAGCACGTCCTCGCCGTCCACCACCATGCGCGTGACGAGCGCGCCGCGCGTGGGGATGACCTCCACGCGGCAGCCGCCGTCCTCCAGCGCGTAGGTGTCCAGCCCCGCGATGCCCGGGAACGGTCCGCTCATGGGACTAGATGGCCCCTTCCTTCGGGTCGCTGTCCATGAACGGGTAGGGGACCTTCACGGGCGGCGCGAAGTTCTCCTTGATGGTGCGCGGGCTGGACCAGCGGAACAGGTTGATCATCGACCCGGACTTGTCGTTGGTGCCCGAAGCCCGGCTGCCGCCGAAGGGCTGCTGACCCACCACCGCGCCCGTGGGCTTGTCGTTGATGTAGAAGTTGCCCGCCGCGCTGCGCAGGCCGCTCATCATCTGCTCGATGACCTTGCGGTCGCGCGCGAAGATGGCGCCCGTGAGCGCGTACGCCGCGGACTGGTCGCACTCCTTCAGCGTCTCCTCGAACTTCGCGTCCGGGTAGACGTACACGCCGACCAGCGGCGCGAAGATCTCCTCCGTCATGATGCGGTGGCGCGGGCTGTTGCACTGCACCAGCGTGGGCTGCACGTACCAGCCCTCGCTCTTGTCCGTGCCGCCACCCGCGACGATGGTCGCGTCACCGCCGGACTTCGCCAGCTCGATGTACGAAGAGACCTTCTTGAACGAGCGCTCGTCGATGACGGCGCCCATGAAGTTCCGGAAGTCCGCCACGTCGCCCATCTTGATTTCGCTGATGAGCGCCTGGAGGCGGGGCTTCAGCTTGGGCCACAGGGACTCCGGCACGTAGACGCGGCTGGCCGCGCTGCACTTCTGGCCCTGGTACTCGTAGCCGCCGCGCACGATGGCGACCGCGAGCGCCTCCAGGTCGTCCGCCGCGGACGCGTGCGCGAAGATGAAGTCCTTGCCGCCCGTCTCACCCACCAGCCGCGGGTACTGCTTGTAGCGGCCGATGTTCTCTCCCACCGTCTTCCACAGGTTGTTGAACGTGGGCGTGGAGCCGGTGAAGTGGATGCCGCCCAGGTGGGGGCTCGCCAGCACCGGGTTGCCCACCGTGGGGCCGTCACCGGGCAGCATGTTGATGACGCCGTCGGGCAGGCCCGCCTCGCGCATCAGCTCCAGGCTGTACCAGGCGCTCAGGGCCTGCGTGGAGGACGGCTTCCACAGCACCACGTTGCCCATCAGCGCGGGCGACAGGCAGAGGTTCAGCGCGATGGAGGTGAAGTTGAACGGCGCGATGGCGAAGACGAACCCGTCCAGCGGACGGTAGTCCGTCATGTTCCACGTCTGCGCGGAGTTCTCCGGCTGGATGGACAGGATCTGCTGCGCGAAGTGGACGTTGTAGCGAAGGAAGTCGATGAGCTCGCACGACGCGTCGATCTCCGCCTGGTGCGCCGTCTTGGACTGGCCCGCCATGGAGGACGCGTTGAGCAGCGGGCGGTAGCGCGTGGCGAGCAGCTCCGCGGCGCGCAGGAAGATGGCCGCTCTCGCGTGGAAGGGCATCCGCGCCCAGTCCTCCTTCACGCTCATCGCGTTCTGGATGGCCTGCTCCACGTGGCCGGCGTCGGCCTCGTGCAGGGTGGCCAGCACGTGCTGGTGCCGGTGCGGCATGCGCACGGTGTCCGTCTTGCCGGACTTCACGTGCTTGCCGCCGATGACGACGGGGATCTCGATGCGCTCCCCGCTCATGCGCTTGAGGGTGGACTGGAGCTCCGCGCGCTCCGGGGTGCCGGGGGCGTAGGAGAGGACGGGCTCGTTCTTGGGAGCCGGGACGCGGGGGAAGGCGTTGAGCACGCGGAGACCTCGGGACGAGAGGAAGGGAAGTTCGGGCAAGGTATAGCCCTCCCCGTGTCCCAGGTCAGTGACAGAAGCGCGGGGCGTCCTCGCCGAGACACCAGGCCCCCGGCGTCCGTCCGGCATCCGCCGGGCCTCCGTCCGGTTCAGCCCTCGCCCGCGGCCTTGGCGGTGGCGCCCCTCGCGCGCTGCAGCACGGCGTGCAGCTGCGCGATGAGGTACGGCGGCTTCACCGGCTTGACCAGGTACGCGTCCGGCTGGGGCTGCCCGGGCTCCAGGTCCGTGCGCGGCGGGTAGCCGCTGACGAACATCACCGGCAGGTGCATCAGGGAGGGCTCCGCGCGAACGCGGCGGCACAGCTCGTAGCCGTCGATGCCCTCCATGTTCACGTCCGACAGGAGCACGTCCGGCGGCTGCGCCAGCGCGTGCGCGAGCCCCGTCTCTCCATCCGCCGCCACCGTGCAGTCGAACTCACCCGACAAGAGCAGCCTCAGCGTCTCACGCATGGCCCAGGAGTTCTCCACGATGAGGACCTTGGGCTTCACGGTGCATCGACTCCCGGGAGGCAACTGCGCACGGCTTGGGGGAACGGCGGGCACAGCATCCCCCCGCTGTGCGCACCGGGCAAGAGGTCCCCCTTCACCCGTGAGAATTCACGAAAGCCACCACCTCACGGGTTTGCCGCCAACGCCCTCAACCTTCGGGCGGCGGGTTCACGAGCCCGCGCCGGGAAACCTCGGAGTCCGGCTCCTCGTCGCCCCGCGCCTCGCGCTCGGGCACCTCCCGGTCCTCCCATTCCGCGCCGCGCTCCACCTCCGCCTCCCAGCGCGTCTCCTCCAGCGGGCCCGGGTTCTCGTCCTCGCGGGCCGCGGCCTGGGAGCGCTCGCGGGCCAGCTCGGCGGCGCCGCGGTCCAGCGCGTCCTCCATCTGTCCCCGGTTGCGAGGTTGGAAGTTCTTGGAGCCCTTGTCCGAAGCCATGGTGTTACCCCCCGACGGGAAGGTGGGACGCATGGGGCTGACCGGGCAATGACAGCGCGTGCGCGCGCCGCCTGCCTGGCCGTCCAGGTGCGGGAAGGGCGGGGCGCTCCGTCCCGCCGCGTCAGCGCGGTGCGGAAGGCGGACGCCGGGCCAGCGGCTGCGCGTCCTGCCGCGACAGGCGTTGGACCTCCGGCGCCACGTCTCCGGTGGGCGCGGCGATGCTGCACCGCGCGCCGCCATGCACCAGGCCCACCACGCGCAGCTGCTCGTCCACCAGCGGCGCGCCGGAGTCTCCCGGCACGCCGTGCATCGTGGTGAAGAGCGCGTTGGGCACGTCCGGCAGCGACGGGCAGCGGCCCCAGCGCTCCACCATCACCCGCTGCGGTTCGCCGGGCCGGTCGTGGCGTCCGGTGAAGACGAGCATCGCGCCGGGGATGGGCAGCCCTTCGGCCACCTCCAGCGGCGCCACCGGCGCCTTCGCCTCCAGCTCCAGCACCGCCAGGTCCCGGCCGCGATCCACGAACACGTAGCGGCCCTTCAGCCGCCGGCCATCCTCGAATTTCGTTTGCTCCTCGCCCGCGTCCGGTGCGGCGCAATGGGCCGCGGTGAGGACGTGGCGGCCCTGGCCCACCACCACGCCCGCGCAGTGGCCGTCGCCCAGCGTCACCGTCGCGGCCTCGGCCCTCTCCAGTCCCTCGGCTCCGCCCGGACCGGACTGGCCGCAGGCCATCCAGGCGGTCACGCCCGCGAGTGCCACCGCGGCGCCGCCCCACTTCCATGCACGCATGCCGCTTCCCCCTCCTCCCCCGGGCGACGGGCCCAGGGGTCCGAAGGAACGGTGTGCATGCGTGCGGGTGTGTCGTGGGAGCGGGTGTGGAAGTGGCTCCCCAGCAGGCGTCCGGGCGCACCGCCGTGCCGGCTTCCAGCGAGACGGTGAAACAGGGAATGGGAGCAGAGCGTGCACCTGCTCGGATGTCCCGGAGGCGGTGTCACTGAAACGTGCTATTCCTCGCTACGTCTGGATTCTGGAATCCAGATCCTGGCCCCCGGAACGGCCAGCCCTTTGGCTCGTGAGCGACGACGAGAAGACAACGGTATTGGATGAACGCACCCGCCCCCCGAGCACCTGGGGGGAGCGGATGCGTACGCCCATCACGTTGCCGGGCTCGGGCATCGGGGAGCGGCGCTCGCTGATTCCGGGCGTCGTCGTCACCGGACGCTACCGCGTGGAGTCGCTGCTGGGCGAAGGCGGCATGGGCCGCATCTGGCTGGCGGACGACCTGCAGGAGCGCCGGCGCGTGGCGCTCAAGGAGATGCACGTCCCCGCGGAGCTGTCCGCCGCGAAGGTGGAGGAGCTGGTGCTGCTGTTCCGGCACGAGTTCTTCGCCATGAAGAAGCTCCAGCACCCGGCCACGCTCAAGGTCTTCGACTGGGGCATGACGGAGGCCGGCAACCGCTTCATCACCATGGAGGTGGTGGGCGGCAAGGACCTGAGCTCGCTGGTGCGGGACGCGCCGCTGGACACGCGCACGCTGTATCGCGTGTTGATCCAGATGGCGCAGGTGCTGGCGTTCATCCACTCGCGCCTGTACGTGCACTGCGACATCAAGGCCAGCAACGTGCGCATCACCGAGTCCGGCGCGGTGAAGCTGATGGACTTCGGCGTGATGCACCAGCTGGGCACGCCCAGCCCCGGCAAGCTGAAGGGCACGCTGGAGTACCTGGCGCCGGAGTGGCAGCGCGGTGCGAGCATCGACGGGCGCGCGGACCTGTACTCGCTGGGCGTGATGGCCTGGTACCTGGCCACCCGCAAGCTGCCCTTCAAGCGCAACAGCCCCGCGGTGCTGCTGGCGGATCACCTGACGCGTCCGCCGCCGCGCCCCTCCACGCTCTGCCCGGTGGATCCGCAGCTGGAGGAGATCATCCTCCTGTTGATGGCGAAGGACCCGCGCGAGCGCTTCCAGGACGCGGGCGAATTGCTGGAGGCGCTCTGCCACGCCAGCGGCGAGCCCGTCCCCGAGGAGCCGCTGTCCGCGCGCGCCAGCTACCTGCACGTGCCGGAGGTGGTGGGGCGCGAGGCGGAGCTGGAAGGGCTGATGAACGGCCTGGCGGAGGCGGACTGGGGCCAGTCGCGCGCGATGCTGGTGGGCGGCCCCGCGGGCGTGGGCAAGACGCGGCTGCTCCAGGAGTTCGAGCTCCAGGCGAAGCTGGCGGAGCTGCCCTTCGGCCGGGGCCAGTGCCGCGCGGAGGGCTTGTCCCCGCTGGCGCCGGTGGCGCAGGCCCTGCGCTGCCTGGTGCCGCACACGCCCGCGGACTTGATGGAGCGGGTGAAGGCTCCGCTCGCGCGCCTGCTGTCGCCGGAGGTGCTGGAGGGCGACCAGGACGAGCAGCTGCCGCGCGATGGCTCGGATGAGAAGGCCGCCTTCTTCGAGGCGCTGACGGAGTGGACGCACACGCTCGGCGGGCGGCAGTCCTTCGTGCTGTGCCTGGAGGACCTGCAGTGGGCGGACAGCGCGTCGCTGGAGGCGCTCAACGTCGTCATCCGCGCGCTGCACGGCACGCGCGGCATGGTGGTGGGCACGTTCCGCTCGCAGGAGCTGTCGCGCCTGAGCCTCGCGTTCCAGACGGTGGATGAGAAGCTCACGTCCCGCATGGACCTGGAGCCCCTCTCGGCCGAGCATGTGGCCAAGCTGGTGGAGCTGGTGCTGCCGGGGCTGGACATGCCGGAGGGCTTCGTGCAGCGGCTGCACGAGACGACCGGCGGCAACGCCTTCTTCGCCACGGAGTGCCTGCGCATGCTGGTGGAGGCGGGGGCGCTCCGGCGCGTGGGCGGACGGTGGGAGGCGGAAGAAGGGCTGGGTACGCGGAGGCTTCCCGCGAGCATCCAGGAGGCGGTGCTGGTGCGCCTGGCCAACGCGCCGCCGGAGCAGGTGTCGCTCTTGCGCAAGCTGGCGCCCGCGGGCCGGATGCTGGACCTGCCGCTCTTGCGCGCGCTGTCCGGACTGCCGGAGGCGGAGCTGTTCGCCGTGCTGGACGGCATCGTGGAGCGGCAGTTCCTCCAGGACGTGGAGGGCCGCTACGTCTTCACGCACGACACCGTGCACCAGGCCGTCTACGACAGCATTCCGGAGTCCGCGCGCCGGGCGTACCACGGCCAGGTGGCGCGCGTGCTCCAGGCGCTGCCCTCGGAGCGCTCGGGCGTGGTGCGCGCGGTGGGCTGGCACTTCGCGCGCTCGGACGCGCCCGCGGAGGCCATCCAGCCGCTGCTGGAGGCGGGCCAGGCCGCCATCGAGGCGGAGGCGCTGCTGGAGGCCACGCTGCTCCTGAAGGAAGCGGCGGGACTCCTGGAGTCCGCGCCGGACTACCCGGGCCGCCTGGAGCAGCTGTTGCGCACGTGGGTGTCGCTGGTGGAGGTGGGCTACTCCAGCGACCCGCCGACGTCGGTGGCGTACGCGGAGCGGCTCTTCGCGCACTGGGCGGCCACGGTGGACGTGGAGGCCGGCCGGCGCGAGGCGCTCTCCCGGCTGGAGTCCGCCCGCGTGGCCACGCCCGCGGAGCGCGAGGAGCTGCTCATCCCGCTCTTCCGCGAGGTGTCGGCGGACGGGCGGATGACGCCGGTGGACGTCTTCTGGAAGCGCTCGGAGCTGCAAATCCTCCAGGGCATGGCGCTGGCCATCCTGGGGCGCACGGAGGAGCTGGAGGCGCTCATCGCGCGCGTGGCAGCCGAGCACCCGGAGGACTCGCCGTACCGGGCGGGGCTGTCCGTGGCGCGCTCGACGCTGTGCGCGTACACCGGCCACTGGGCGGGCGGGGTGGCCGAGCAGCGCAGGCAGGTGCAGCGGCTGCACGCGTTCCGCGACGCGGTGGGGCGTCCGCCCCGGCGGCTGGCGTGGGCGCTGGGCATGGGCGGCTACCTGCTCAACGTGAACCTGGCCCTGCGCGGCGAGCCGCTGGATGAAGCGCTGCTGAAGGACGGGCTGCACCTGGCGGAAGCGCAGGGCTTCACCGACGTGCGCGCCTACCACCTCTTCGCGCAGGTGGCGCGCGCGGCCTTCACCGGCGACGGCGCCGCGTTCGCGTCCGCGCTCGCGCAGAAGACGGAGCTCGTGCGGCGGCTGGGCAGCCCCCGGTTGATGGAGCGCAACCTGGCCCTCTTCACGCCGCCGTACTACCTGGAGCGCGGCGAGCACGAGCTCGTGGCCGCGGTGGTGTCGCGCGGCGAGGCGCTCTCGCGCGTGCTGCCCGAGGACCGCTGGCTGCGCGCGCACGTGCAGGTGTACCAGGCGTGCCGCGACGTGCTCTTCGAGGACGCGGCCGCCGCGCGCGAGTCGCTGCCCCGTGCCCTGGAGGCCGCGCGGATGGGCGGCCTGCGCATGGAGACGCTGGTGCGCGTGTACCAGTCGCGCTTCGAGCGGGAGCAGGGCCGGCTGCCCGCCGCGCTCGCCGCCGCCGAGGCCGCGCTGGAGCGCGCGCTGGACCCCCGCTTCGCCAACCCCTGGGACGAAATCCTGGCCCGCCGCGCCCTGGCGCCGCTGGTGTCCCAGGAGGAAGGGGACGCGCACCTGCGCCACGCGCGCCTGCTGGCGGAGTCCACCGGCAACGTGCTCCAGATGGGCCTGGTGTACCTGCAGCACGCGGAGCGGCACGGCAACCCGGAAGAGGTGATGCGGGAGCTGGAGATCGCCGAGCGGGCCTTCACCTCCGCCCGGGCCACGCACCTGCAACTGCTGGCCCAGTCGCTGCGCGGCCCGCTGTCGCGCCAGCACGAGGACGTGAAGCAGAGCGCCTGACTGCCGGGTCGTGCTTAGGATGGGCCCATGGCCTCCTCCCCCCTGCGCTTCTGCCTGGACTACCTGTCCCCGTACGCCTACCTCGCCTGGCTGCGCATGCCCGCCATCGCGCGGGAGCACGGCCGGGAGCTGGAGCCCGTGCCGGTGCTGCTCGCGGGGCTGCTCAACGCCGTGGGCTCCGTGGGGCCGGCGGAGATCCCCGCCAAGCGCGTCTACGTCTTCAAGCAGACCTTCCGCATCGCGCATGAGCAGGGCGCGCCCTTCACCCTGCCGCCCTCGCACCCGTTCAACCCGCTCTTGTCCCTGCGCGTGACGGCGGCGGTGGATGACGTGGCGGAGAGAGTGCGGCTCACCACCGCGCTCTACTCGGCCGCGTGGGGCCAGGGCCGGGGCATCGAGACGCCGGAGCAGGTGGGCGCGGTGCTGACGGAAGGCGGCTTCGACGCGCAATCGCTGCTGGAGCGGGCCCAGCTGCCGGAGGTGAAGGACCGCCTGCGCAAGAACACGGAAGGAGCGCTCGCCCAGGGCGCCTTCGGCGTGCCGTCCGTGCTGGTGGACGACGAGATGTTCTGGGGCGTGGACTCGCTGGGCCACCTGGAGCGCTTCCTGGAGGGCCGCGATCCGCTCACCCCCGCGGACCTGGAGCGCTGGCGGCATCTGCCCGCCACCGCGGACCGGCGCCAGGGCGGAAAGCCCCGCCCGTGAACGTGCTCGGGCAGCTGGGGGTCGCCGTCGCCGGGCTGGTGCTGGCCGGCGTGCTCCTGTTCCTCAACTTCTGGCGCGCGCTGCTCTACCTCTTCCCCCACACCGTCCGGGTGGAGCCGGAGGCCCCCGCGGACCAGATGGACCTGCCGGAGTCCCTGGGCCCCCTGGCGGGACAGCTCCAGGCGCTGGGCTTCACGCCCCTGGGCAGCCACGAGGAGAAGCCGCTCCTCCAGAAGGCCACCCGCTCCTACGACTGGGCGCACCCGGGCGAGCGCGTCTTCGCCACCCTCCACGAGGGCAGCGACCTCTTGCCCCGGCTCTACCTGCTCACCCCCCTGGCCTCCGGGGGCTTCGTGGTGACGGCCAGCTACCGCCGCCCCGCGCTGGACGTGCCCGGCTACCGCTCCGGGTACCTGGAGGACGCCGCACCGGAGCGCCTGTTGCGCGCGCATGTGCGACGGCTCGAGGGGTTGGAGCCGGCGGGGCCGGAGGGCTTCACCTGGGAGGGGCGGGTCCAGGCGGCCAGGGCCTGGTACCAGGGGCTGGGGCGCAAGGAAATCCGCCGCCAGAACCTCCAGGGACTGTTGTGGACGGCCATCGCGCTTGCCATCGTCGCCAGCGCCTTCCTGGGACGGCGCGCGGGCTGACGTCCCCCTGGACGCTTTCCCACGTCACGTCGTGCGTGCACCGCGCGCCCCGGAAGAGTAGGGAGACGAGCACCATGAAGAGCGTGTCCAAGAACGAGGAAATCTACTTCCTGTCCGGCAAGCGCACCCCGTTCGGTACCTACGGCGGCAGCCTCAAGGACCTGAGCGCCACCGACCTGGCCGTGGAGTCCGCGAAGGCGGCCCTGGCGCAGGCGGGCGTCTCCCCGGAGCTCATCGAGCATGTCGTCTACGGCAACGTCGTGCAGACGAGCTCGGACGCCATCTACCTGCCGCGCCACGTGGGGCTGCGCACGGGCGTGCCGGTGCCGGTGCCCGCGCTGGGCGTCAACCGGCTGTGCGGCTCCGGCTTCCAGGCCTTCGTCACGGCCGCGGAGATGATGCTGACGGGCGGCGCGGAGGCCGTCCTCGCGGGCGGCACGGAGTCCATGAGCCAGGCGCCCCACGTCATCCGCGGCGCGCGCTGGGGCATCCCCCTGGGCAAGGGCGGCCTGGAGGACATGCTCTGGACGGCCCTCACGGACAGCTACACGGGCAACGCCATGGCGCTCACCGCCGAGCAGCTGGCGGTGGACTACAGCATCAGCCAGGACGACGTGGACCAGTACGCGGTCCTCACCCAGAAGCGCTTCGCCGCGGCGCAGGAGGCGGGCCGGCTGGCGGAGGAAATCGCGCCGGTGACGCTCAAGGGCAAGAAGGGCGACACGGTGGTTTCGAAGGACGAGCACAACCGTCCGGAGACCACGGTGGAGGGGCTGCGCAAGCTGCCCAAGGTGTTCAAGAAGGACGGCGTGGTGCACGCGGGCGCGGCCAGCGGCATCTGCGACGGCGCGGGCTCCATGGTCATGGCCACCCGGAGCTTCGTGGAGAAGCACGGCCTCAAGCCCGTGGCGCGGCTCGTCAACTGGGGCATCGCCGGCTGCGACCCGCGCATCATGGGCATTGGCCCCGCGCCGGCCATCCGCAACCTGCTCAAGCGCGCGGACGCGAAGCTGACGGACGTGGACCTCTTCGAGGTCAACGAGGCCTTCGCGCCCCAGTACCTGGCGGTGGAGAAGGACCTGGGCCTGCCACGCGACGCCACCAACGTCAACGGCGGCGCCATCGCCGTGGGCCACCCGCTGGGCGCCTCCGGAGCCCGCATCACCATGACGCTGGCGTACGAGCTGAAGCGCCGGGGCGGCCGCTATGGTATCGGGTCCGCCTGCATTGGTGGCGGCCAGGGCATCGCCGTGCTGGTCGAGGCGCTCTAGAGCGCACCGTGGCGTTGGGGTACGGGGCAGACGACATCCGGACGGGACGTGGTGAGATGAGCAACGAGGTGGACGCGAAGACGGCCCGCGAGCGGGCCAAGGCCATCGCCGAGCAGCGCCGTGCCGAGCGCCGCAACCGCAAGCGCCGCTGCGTGGTGTGCGGTGTGGAGGAGAGCGACAAGACGCCCCTGACGGCCCACCCGGAGGGCATCGGTCCCGCCTGCAAGGATGAAGTCACCTGTCAGGCCCGGCGCGCCGCCGCCGGACGCTGACGGGCCGGGGCCGGGCGCCCACCCCCTCCGCCGCACTGTCGGCGGGTGGACGGTGGGCGGGCCCCTGCCTCCCGATGGACTCCCGCGGGGGCGGGAAGCGGCTCCCGGGCCGGATTGTCGGGCCCGTTTCTTGATGGCGCCCCCGACTCGGGGTAAACATTTGTAATCTCTGGTGACACGAGGGTTGGAATGGGCGTTATCAGCTTCACGGGCGTCAAGGTGTTCTCCACCACGCTCGCGCGCGATCGCGAGAACATGGGCGAGAACATCACCAAGTGGCTGAAGGAGAACTCCTCCGTGGAGGTCGTGGACAAGATCGTCACGCAGTCCTCGGACAAGGAGTTTCACTGTCTGACCATCACGCTCTTCTACCGCCACAAGACGTAAGCCCCGGCAGGGACAGCGAAGGCGTGGGATGCGAGGGCGCTTCTCCCTGGTGACACCAGGGCGGGGCGCCCTTCATCGTTTCTGGATTTGGGGTTGCGGACCGGGCGCTGTTCCACCACCTTTGGGCCTCTATGCGACCCATGCGGGGCTTCAATCGAGGCGGCGGCGGTTTCGGCGACATGTTCCCGAGCCTGGATTCGATGGCCGCCAAGCTGGCGATAGCGTTCGTGGGCATCTCCGCCCTCTTCCTGGCGACCTCACGCGGGCAGGGCGGGCTGCTGCTGCTCAACCCGGCGGACGTGATTCTGCGCTTCCGCGTCTGGGAGCTCGTCACCTACGCCTTCGTGGCCACGGGGCCGCTGGGCATCCTCTTCGGTGGCCTCATCATCTGGTCCATCGGCGGCTTCCTGGAGTCCACCTGGGGCGGCAAGCGGCTGTTGCTGGTGGCGGTGGGCATCCCGTTCGTCGCGGGCCTCATCACCACGGCGCTGGCCCTGGTGATGCCCATGAGCGTCTACGCGGGCGGCTCCGTGATGACGGCGGTGATGTGGGTGGCCTACGGGCTCGTCATCGGCAAGGGGCAGGCGAACTTCTGGGGCATCCCGCTGACGGGCAACTGGTTCGCGGCCATTGGCGCGGGCTTCACGGTGCTGAACATGCTGACCGCGGGCTCCTGGCGCGCGGTGGCGCCAGAGATTTTCGGCCTGGTGCTGGTGTTCGCGTACGTGCGCGGCGCGAGCCCCAGGCGGCTGATGCTCCAACTGCAGCACTGGCGCCTGCAGCGGCAGCTGCGCGACCGCTCCAAGCACCTGCGCGTGGTGGACCGCGACCGCCCGCCGGACCGCGACCAGTACCTCAACTAGTGCGCGGCCTCCGGGTGGCCGTACTGCTTGAGCTTCCGGTAGAGCGTGGCCACCCCGATGTCCAACTGCTCCGCGGTGCGTGAGCGGTTGCCGCCGTTCTGCGCCAGCACCGCGAGGATGTACTCCTTCTCCATGTCCTCCAGCCGGCGCGGGTTGCCGGTGGGGACCAGGCTGGGCGGCGCGGCGCGCACCTCTTCCGGCAAATCATCGCGCTCCAGGCGCGGCCCTTCGCACAGCGCCACCGCGCGCTCCACGGCGTTGCCCAGCTCGCGCACGTTGCCCGGCCAGGGGTAGCGCAGCAGCTGATCCGCCGCGTCCGGGGACAGGCCATTCACGCGGCGGCCCAGCCGCTCACCGGTCTCCGCCAGCAGCAGCCGCGCCAGGGGGAGGATGTCCTCGCGGCGCTCGCGCAGGGGCGGGATGCGCAGCTCGATGACGCGCAGCCGGTAGAAGAGGTCCTGGCGGAAGCGGCCCAGGCGGACCTCCTCGGACAGCTCGCGGTTGGTGGCGGCCACCACGCGCACGTCCACCTTGCGGCTGGTGTTCTCCCCCACGCGGCGCACCTCGCGCTCCTGGAGGGCGCGCAGCAGCTTGGCCTGCATGGCGGGGGGGACCTCACCCACTTCATCCAGGAAGAGGGTGCCGCCGTGCGCCGCCTCGAAGAGGCCGGGCCGGTCGTGCGTGGCGCCGGTGAAGGCGCCCTTCGCGTGGCCGAACAGCTCGCTCTCCAGGAGGCTCTCCGTCACCGCGGCGCAGTTCACGGCGATGAAGGCCTTGTGCGAGCGGCCGGACTCGTCGTGGATGAGCCGGGCGATGCGCTCCTTGCCCACGCCGCTCTCGCCGGTGACGAGCACCGTGGTGTCCACCTTGGCGGACCGGCGCGCCAGGTTGAGCACGCGCTGCATGGCCTCTGAACGGGCCACCATGCCGGTGGGGTCCTCCGTCACGCCGGACACGCGCGCCAGCGACTGGCGCTTCGCGCGCAGCTTGCGCTCCGCCTGCCGCAGCGCCTCCGTCACCTGCCCGAGCACGCCCTCCATGCACTGCGTTTCATAGAAGCGCAGGAACTCCGTGCACTCGGTGCTCCACTCCGCCTCCGGGCGGCCCACGATGTGGCAGAACGCGTCGCCCTTGCCCACGCACTTGAGCTCCGCGCAGTAGATGGGCTTGCCGTTGCAGTAGCTCAGGTAGCCGGACGCGAAGCCGGTGAGGCTCCAGCACACGGGCTCCTCCGCCTGGCCCAGGTGGAGCAGGTGCTGCTCGGCCTCATAGGAGTCGCTCCACTGCGCTTCCGCGAAGGGCTCCGGGCCGTCCTGGGCCGTGCGCTCGATGCGCTCCACGCGCACCTGGCCCATCAGCGTGTGCAGCCGGCCGCCCGAGCGGCGCCACTCCGCTTCATCCTTCCACGGCACCGCGGTCTTCATCGCCTCCGCCGTGCGCCAGCCGTGCGCGTAGCCCAGCCGCGTGAAGATGCCGCGCGCGGCCGTCATCCCCAGCATCCCGATGAGCTCCTTGCGCAAGAGCCCCAGCGTCACCGGGTCCATCAACAGCGCCCGCTGCCCGGCGAAGCGGATGACCCCGCCCTTCGGCTCGAACGCCAGGAGTTCCTTCAAGTCCAAACCTTCCAGACCCGTCACGACGTCTCTCCCTGGTGTCTCAGTCTGAGGTGCTTCTCTATCAATCTGAGAGTCGTTTCACAGGTCCGGAATTGGATGTCCAGTAATTCCAGATGGTTGGCGTGTCCGATGTGTTGGTCCTGGGGTTGCAGTAGGAGCCGCCACGATGCCAACCGGGGTGGACAGACGCGAGGTGCTGCAGGGCGTGGCGGCCGCCGGGGTGGCGGGAGTGATGGGGCCTGGGCCCTCGCCTGGGCCGGCTGGCACCCGGCAGGTGGCGCCGGCGCTGTTCGTGTCGCACGGCTCGCCCATGACGGCGCTGGACGCGGACGACTATCCCCAGGCGCTCAAGCGCTTTGGTGACGGCGTGAGTGCGGTGAAGGCGCTGGTGGTGGTGTCGGCGCATTGGGAGACGGACGCGCGCGTGCACGTCACGGCGATGGCCGCTCCGCCGCTCGTCTACGACTTCTACGGCTTCCCTGAAGAAATGTACCGGCTGCGGTACGCGCCGCCGGGTGCTCCTTCGTTGGCGGAGGACGTGGTGGCGCGGCTGTCCGCCGCGGGCGTGCCCGCGGTGGCGGATGGCGAGCGCGGCCTGGACCACGGCGTCTGGGTGCCCCTGCGGCATGCGTTCCCGGAGGCCCGCGTGCCCGTGTTGCAGGTGGCGCTGCCCGCGGACGCGACGCCCGCGCAGGTGGCGCGCATGGGCGAGGCGCTGCGTCCCTTGCGCTCCGAGGGCGTGCTGCTCATGGGCAGCGGCGGGGTGGTGCACAACCTTCGCCGGGTGAATTTCCGAAACAAGCTGGCGTCCGCCGAGCCATGGGCCGCCGAGTTCGATGCGTGGGTCGCCGGAAAACTTGCCGCACGAGACTTCCTCGGGCTTCAGTCATGGATGGACGCACCGAATGCGCGGGTCGCGCATCCATCCGCCGAGCATTGGTTGCCGATTTATTTCGTCCTCGGAGCCGCCCTCCCCGAGGACCGCATCACCCCCGTGTTCGAGGGCTTCCATCACGGGACCTTGTCCATGCGCAGCTTCGCGCTGCGCGCCTGAACCTCGCAGTCCGCAAACTCAAGGAGTCCACACCATGAAGATGTCGCTCAAGTCCGCCATCACGCTGCTCGCCGTCGCCGCCCCGTCGTTTGCCTTCGCGTCCGCGTGGGAGATCGACTCGTCGCACTCCAGCGCGCAGTTCGCCGTGAAGCACATGATGGTGTCCAACGTGCGTGGCACGTTCAGCAACGTGAAGGGCAACGTCAACCTGGATGACAAGGACATCACCAAGTCCACCATCGAGGCGACCCTCGACGCGACCACCATCAACACCAACGAGCCCAAGCGCGACGAGCACCTGAAGAGCCCTGACTTCTTCGACGTGGCGAAGTTCCCGACCATCACCTTCAAGTCCACGAAGGTGGCGAAGGCCGGCAAGGACAAGCTGAACGTCACGGGCGACCTGACGATGCACGGCGTGACGAAGCCCGTGACGCTGGCCGTGGAAGGCCCGACGCCGGAGACGAAGGAC
The DNA here is from genome assembly GCF_003611685.1 of Corallococcus sp. CA049B. Taxonomy (NCBI): domain Bacteria; kingdom Pseudomonadati; phylum Myxococcota; class Myxococcia; order Myxococcales; family Myxococcaceae; genus Corallococcus; species Corallococcus sp. CA049B. The sequence goes on from NZ_RAWC01000102.1 coordinate 29,051, forward strand.
GCGTGGGGCAACGTGCGCCGCGGCGCCGTGGCGACCACGAAGATCAAGCGCAGCGACTTCGGCCTGACCTGGAACAAGGCGCTGGAGGCCGGCGGCGTGGCGGTGGGTGACGAGGTGACCATCACCCTGGACCTGGAGACCACGAAGAAGCCGGACGCGGCGGCCCCGACGGCCACGGACAAGAAGTAGTCTTCGTCCCAGTCTTGAAATGAAGAGAGGGGCCTCGGGTGACCGGGGCCCCTCTTTTTTGTGCCCCGGCGGACCGGGGGCACGGGATGGCTCAGCCCTCGGCGACGGCCTGCACGCTGGCGCGGTAGATGAAGATGCGCGCGGTGTTGGTGCGGGTGTCCGCGGGGATGACGAAGAAGCCCGGGGTGGGGCCCTTGAAGTCCTGGGAGAAGCCGGCCACCTGGCGGCCGTCGTTGAAGGTGACGCGGATCTTCGAGCCCTCCGCCTGCGGCTGACGCGCGCCCGCGGCGAGCATGAAGAAGATGGCCTTCACGCGCTTGCCGGGGATGCGCTCCGGGGCGAAGCCGCTCTGCTGCTCCAGGGAGATGGTGTCCTCCAGGAGGTCCGCGTCGCGGATGGTGCCGCGCTTCACCTGTCCTTCGACGGTGTGGATGATGACGCGGTGTTCGCCTTCCACGAAGGAGTTGGCGGCGGACGCGAAGCCGGCCCCCGGCACTTCGAAGAGCGAGTCGTCCGTGGGGCGCAGGTGGTTGGTGGCCCCGGCCGACGCCGAGGAGGCCACGGGCGCCGGGCTCCGGGGGGTGGGGCTCGTGGG
>NZ_RAWC01000103.1:0-29790 GCF_003611685.1 Corallococcus sp. CA049B
CCACGGCCGGGGCATCCGGGGTGCGCGCCACCTGCCGCTCGATGAGGCCGTGCAGCGTGGCGTCCCGTTCGAAGTCCACCAGCTCGCCGCTGCCCACGCGCACCAGCCGCACCAGCTCCTCCGGCGACACGAGCGACACGTCCGCGAGCGGCAGGTCCGGCGCGTCGCACGCGGCCTCCAGCAGGCGCCGCAGCTGGGCGAAGAGCCGCTCGATGGTGGCCGTGTCGAACAGGTCCGCCGCGTAGCCCAGGTGGCCCTCGTAGCCATCCGCGGAGCGGCTCAGGTTCAGGGCCAGCTCGAACTGCGATGGGGCTTCACCCTCCAGGTGGGCTGGCGCCACGGTGAGGCCGGGCAGCGCCAGCTCCGGCAGAGGGGCGTTCTGGAGCGCGAACATCGCCTGGAACAGCGGCGTGCGCCCCAGGTCACGCTCGGGCTGGAGCGCTTCCACCAGGTGTTCGAACGGGATGTCCTGGTGCTCGTACGCGCCCAGCGTGGTGGCGCGCATCTGGGCCAGCAGCTCGCGGAAGGTCGTCTTTGCGCTGAAGCGACCACGCAGCACCAGCATGTTCACGAAGAAGCCGATGAGGCCCTCCGTCTCCGCCTGCCGGCGGTTCGCGATGGGCGAGCCCACCAGCACGTCGTCCTGTCCGGACGCTCGCGACAGCACGGCCTGGAACGCCGCCAGCAGCGCCATGAAGGGCGTGGTGCCTTCCGCTTGCGCCAGCGCCTCCACGCGCTCGCTCAGGGCGCGCGGCAGCGTCACACGGATCCGCCCGCCGCGCCGATCCGCACCGGCCGTCCGCGGCCGGTCCGTGGGCAGGTCCAGCACGAAGGGCGCTCCGGACAACTGGTTCTTCCACCACTCGACCTGTGCCTGGAGCACGCCACCCTGGAGCCAGCCGCGCTGCCAGACGGCGTAGTCCGCGTACTGCACCGGCAGCTCCGGCAGGGCGGCGGAGCGGCCCGCGCGCCGGGCCTCGTAGAGGGCCGTGAGCTCCCGCACGAGGACGCCCAGCGACCAGCCGTCGGACACGATGTGGTGCAGGTGCAGCACCAGCACATGCTCCCGTTCATCCAGCTTCATCAGCAGCGCGCGGATCACCGGCCCGCGCGTCAGGTCGAACGGGCGGAGCGTCTCCGCGTGGCCCAGGCGCTGGGCTTCGGCCTGCTTCGCGGCGCGGCTGCCCAGGACCGTCAGGTCCACCAGCTCCAGGGGGACGTGGCCCTCCGGGTGGATGGCCTGCACGGGCTTGCCCGCCTCCATGCAGAAGGTGGTGCGCAGGGACTCATGCCGCGCCATCAGCGCGTCCAGGCTCCCTCGCAGCGCCTCCACGTCCAGGTCGCCCGTGAGGCTCAGCGCCAGCGGCATGTTGTAGAGCGGGCTGCCCGGCTCCAGCTGGTCGACGAACCACAGCCGCTGCTGCGCGAACGACAGTGGCGGCGCCGACGCGCGCGACACGGGGACCAGCGGCGGCGCCTGGGTGCGGCGCGCATCCACCAGCCGCTCCGCCAGCGACGCCACCGTGGGCGCGCGGAACAGCTCGCCCAGTGGCAACTCCAGGCCCAGCGATGAACGGATGCGCGCCACCACCTGCGTGGCCAGCAGCGAGTGCCCACCCAATTCGAAGAAGTCGCCGTGGATGTCCACCGTCTCCAGGTGCAGCACCTCCGCCCAGATGTCCGCGAGCGCCTTCTCCAGCGCGCTCCGGGGCGTGGCGGATGCGGGGTCCGCCACACGGGCCTTCGGCGCGGGCAGGGCCTTGCGGTCCACCTTGCCGTTGGGACTCAGCGGCAGCTTCGGCAGCACCACGATGGCGGACGGCACCATGTACTCCGGCAGTTGCTTCTGCATGGCTGCCCGCAGCACGGCCGTGTCCAGGCCTTCGCTCACGACGTAGGCCACCAGGCGCTTGTCGCCGGGCACGTCCTCGCGCACCACGACCACCGCCTCCTCGACCTCCGGCGACTGGCGCAGCACGGCTTCGATTTCGCCCGGCTCCACGCGGAAGCCTCGCAGCTTCACCTGGAGGTCGGTGCGGCCCAGGAACTCCAACGTCCCGTCGCGCTGCCAGCGCACCCGGTCGCCCGTGTCGTAGAGGCGCGCTCCGGGCTCAGTGGCGAAGGGGTGGGGGATGAAGCGCTCGGCCGTCAGGTCCGGACGCTGGAGGTAGCCCCAGGCCAGACCGTCTCCGCCCACATACAGCGTGCCCGGCACTCCCGGCGGCACGGGCTGGAGCGCCGCGTCCAGCACCCACGCCGTGGAGTTCGACAGCGGCCGGCCGATGGGCACCGAGCGGCCCACTGTGTCCCCAGCGCGCAGCGTGTGCGTGGCGGAGAACGTCGTGTTCTCCGTGGGGCCGTAGCCGTTGACCAGCACCGCGCCCGGGGGCAGCCGCTTCAGGTGTTCGCGCACGCGCTCCACGGGCAGCACGTCGCCGCCCGCCAGCACCTGCTTCACCCGGGCCAGCGCGTCGCCCTGGTGGAGCACCATCTGCTCGAAGAGGGCGGCGGTGAGCCACAGGATGGTGATGCCCTCGCGCCGCAGCAGCGCGCCCGTGTCCCCGAGCGACAGCGCGCCCGCGGGGGCCACCACCAACGTCGCGCCGTTCAGCAGCGCGCCCCAGACCTCCAGCGTGGACGCGTCGAACGCGATGGGCGCCAGGTGGAGGAAGACCTCGTCCGGACCGAAGTGGATGAAGTCCGCGCCGCGCACCAGTCGCGTGATGCCCCGGTGCGGCACGCACACGCCCTTCGGGCGCCCCGTGCTTCCCGACGTGAACATCACGTAGGCCAGCGCCTCCGAGGACACCGCCACGTCCAGCGCCGCTTCGGACTGCCGTGCGATGACGGCGGCGTCCGCGTCCAGCAGGACCTGGAGGTCCGTCACGGCCGGCAGCTCGTCCGCCACCGCCTCCTCCGTGACGAGCAGACTGACGCCCGCCTCGCGCAGCACCCACGCGATGCGCTCCGCGGGGGCCTGGGGGTCCACCGGCACGTAGGCCGCGCCGGCCTTCAGGATGCCGAGCAGGGCGGTGATGCTCTCGAAGGACCGCTCCAAGCACAGGCCCACCCGGTGGCCGGGCCGCACGCCCTGGCGCCGCAGGTGGTGCGCGAGCTGGTTCGACGCCCGGTCCAGCGCCGCGTAGGACATCCGCCGCTCCCCGGCCTTCAGCGCCGTGGCGTCCGGCGTACGAGCGGCCTGCTCGGTGAAGAGCGAGGCCACGGACGCGTCACGCGGGAAGTCGCGGGAGGTGCCGCTCCAGTCAGAGAGCAGCCGCTGACGCTCCGCCCCGGTGAGCCACGGCAGCTCCGGCAGCCGCGCGTCCGGCGAGCGGAGCGCGGACTCCAGCAGCACCCGCAGGTGCTCCACCATGCCGGCCACCGTGTCCGGGTCGAACAGGTCCTGATTGAAGCCCAGCAGGCCTTCGAAGCCGTCTGGCCCTCGGGACAGCACGCATTGCAGGTCGAAGAGGGTGGACTCCTTCAGGTCCTCGCGGGCCTTGAGCGTCAGTCCTGGCAGCGCCAGCTCCGGCATGGGCGCGTTCTGGAGCGTGAACGTCACCTGGAAGAGCGGCGTGCGTCCCAGGTCGCGCTCCGGCTGGAGCACCTCCACCAGCTTTTCGAAGGGCAGGTCCTGATGCTCGTACGCGCCCAGCGTGGTGGCGCGCACCGTGTCCAGCAGCTCGCGGAAGCGCAGCGTCCCGCGCACCCGGGTGCGCAGTACGACCGTGTTCGCGAAGTAGCCGATCAGCGACTCCGACTCGGCGTGGCGACGGCCCGCGATGGGCGCCCCTACGAGCACATCCTCCTGGCCGGAGTACCGGTGCAGCAGCAGCTGGAAGGCCGCGAGCAACACCATGAACGGCGTGGCGGACGCTTGCCGCGCGTAGGCCTCCACCGCTTCGCTCAGCTCGCGCGAAAGCACGAGAGTCTGGGAGCCGGCGCGATAGGCCCCCTGACCAGCCGGACGCGGGTGGTCCGTGGGCAGCTCCAGGTAGGGGGCGGCACCGGCCAGCTGGTCGCGCCAGTACGCCACCTGCGACTCCAGCACCTCACCCTGGAACCAGGCGCGCTGCCAGAGCGCATGGTCCGCGAACTGCACCGTCAGCGCTGGCAACGGCGACGGCTGCTCCGCCGCGAACGCCGCGTAGAGCGCGCCCATCTCCCGCACCAGCACGCCGGTGGACCAGCCATCCATGATGATGTGGTGCGTGTTGAGCAGCAGCACGTGCTTCGTGGCCGTGAGCTTCATCAGGAGCCCCCGGAACAGCGGGCCCTGCTCCAGGTCGAACGGGGTGGAGGACTCCTCCCGCGCCAGCCGCGATACCTCCGCCTCCCGAGCCTCATGCGTCGGGAGCGCGGACAGGTCCGCATGCCGCAGGGACATGGGGAACGGCGGGTGGATGACCTGCGACGGCGTGCCTTCCCGAGACTGGAACGTGGTGCGCAGCGCTTCGTGACGGCGCACCAGTTCGTCGAACGCTGCCAGCAGGACGATGACGTCCAGCGAGCCGTCCAGGTCCAGCAGGTTCGGGAGGCTGTAGGCGGTGCCCGCGGTGCCCAGCTGCTCGGCGAACCACATGCGCTGCTGCGCGAAGGACAGCGGCAGCACGTCTGGCCGTTCCGCACGGATCAGCGAGGGCAGCGCGGACACGGATGCATCTGACTGCCGCGGCTGCTGGAGCGAGTCGATGCGGCGAGCCAGCTCCGCCACGGTGGGCCCCTCCAGCAGGGCCCGCAGGGGCAGCTCCATGCCGAAGCGCGCGCGCACGCGGGACACCAGCTGCGTGGCCAGCAGCGAGTGCCCTCCCAATTCGAAGAAGCCATCCTGGCGGCCCACCACGGGGACGCGGAGCACCTCGCTCCACAGCGCGGCCAGCGTCACCTCCGTGGGCGTCGTGGGCGGTTCGATGACGCGCTCGGAGACCGGAGTGGCCTCAGGCGAGGGCAGGGCCTTGCGGTCCACCTTGCCATTGGGGGTCTGGGGCAGGGCGTCCAGCGCCACGAACGCGGCGGGCACCATGTACTCCGGCAGGGTCCGCCGGAGGTGCTGACGCAGGGGAGCCGTATCCACCTGGGGCGCGACCCAGGCGAGGAGCCGGTCCTCGCGCACCAGCGCCACCGCGTCGCGGACATCCGGGTGCGTGCGCAGCGCGGCTTCAATCTCCCCCAGTTCGATGCGGTAGCCGCGCAGCTTCACCTGGAAGTCCAACCGGCCCAGGTATTCCAGCGTGCCGTCCTCGCGCCACCGGGCCTTGTCGCCTGTGCGGTAGAGCCGCGCGCCGGGCTCCGCGCTGAACGGATCCGGCACGAAGCGCTCGGCCGTCAGGTCCGGTCGGCCCAGGTAGCCGCGGGTGACGCCTTCGCCGGAAAGGCACAGCTCGCCCGGCGTTCCCACGGGCACCCACCGCTGGTGCGCGTCCAGTACGTACGCGTTCAGGTTGGCCAGCGGCCGGCCGATGACGGGCGTGGCGTGTGCCGTGCCGGAGATGCGCTCCCAGGTCGCATACACCGTCGCCTCCGTCGGGCCGTAGAGGTTGAAGGCCTGCGTGCGCCGCGTCGCCGCGAGCGTGCGCCATGTCACCTCGTCCACCGCCTCGCCAGCGAGGAGGACGTACGCGGGCACGTGCCGCTGCTCCAGGAAGCCGGCGTCCAGCAGCAGCTTGAACTGTGACGGCGTGCAGTCCAGGACGTCCACCCGCTGCTGCTCCAGCCACGCGAGCATCGCCTCCGGATCCTGCCGCACGGCCTCCGGGACGACGCACAAGGTGTGGCCCTCCAGCATCAGCACCAGCTGACCCACCGACACGTCGAAGTAGGACGGCGCGTTGAGCGCCACCCTCAGCCCCCGGGACGCGTCGGTGAAGCACGCCTCGTTCATCGCGCGCCGCAGGTGCGCCACGGAGCGGTGGCGCACCATCACGCCCTTGGGCGTGCCCGTGGAGCCCGACGTGTAGATGACGTAGGCTAGGTTCGCCGGGCCCGCCGACGGCGGCGGGTTCTCCGAAAACCTGTCCGACTGTCCGACAGGTTCTGCGCCCCTGGCGCCCAGGGTCGGCCCGACCTTTCCAAACCTGTCCGACTGTCCGACAGGTTCTGCGCTCCCGGCGCCCAGGGTCGGCCCGACCTTTCCAAACCTGTCCGACTGTCCGACAGGTTCTGCGCCCCCGGCGCCCAGGGCCGGCCCGACCTTTCCAAACCTGTCCGACTGTCCGACAGGTTCGGTGCCCCCCGACTCCGGGGACGCGGTCTCCGCGAACCTGTCCGACTGTCCGACAGGTTTTGCGTCCAGCCGTACCAGGTGGGGCACCTCTGGGTGCCACGCTTCTTGCAGAGCCTGGGTGGTCACCAGCACGCTCGCGCCACAATCCTTGAGGACGAACGACTTGCGAGCCGCAGGCGCCGCCGGGTCCAGGGGCACGTAGGCGCCGCCGGCCTTGAGCACCGCCAGCATCGCGACGACGATCTCCGCCGACCTTTCCAGGCACAGCGCCACCGTCACCTCGGGGCCCACGCCCAACGACCGCAGGTGCCACGCGAGCTGGTTGGCCCGCGCGTTGAGCTGCCGGAGGGACAGCGTCGTCCCTCCGGACACCACGGCGTCCGCGTCCGGCGTCTCGGCGGCCTGCCGTTCGAAGCTCGCGTGCAGGGTGGCTTCGCGCTCGAAGTCCATGGCGCCGCCGGTCCCGGTGCGCAGCAACCATTCCCGGTCCCCGGCGGACAGCAGCGATACGTCCTCGATCCGGGCGTCCGGCTGGAGCAGTCCCTCCAACGCCTGCCGCCACTGGCCCAGCACCCGCCGCACGGCGTCCGCGTCGAAGCGGCCCGCGTCGTAGGCCAGGTTCAGCTGGAGCTCCTCGCGCGGCACCACCGTGGCCGACAGCGGGTAGTTCGTGCTGTCGCCGAACTCCAGGTCGCGTAGGTCCATCGCGGTGAAGCGGCGCAACACCGACGCGTCGAACGGGTAGTTCTCGAAGACGAACAGCGACTGGAAGAGCGGCTGTCCTCGGGGGATGTCGCTCCAGCCGTGCGTCGAGACCAGCGGCGCGTACTGGTGCTGCTGGATGCCCAGCAGCTTCGCCTGAAGCGACTGGAGCCACGGCAGCACCGGCTCGCCGTCAGCGGGCAGCGTGATGCGCACCGGCTGCGTGGTGATGAGCAGGCCCAGCATGGCGTCCGCGCCCGGCAGCTCCGGCGGACGGCCGGAGAGCGTGGTGCCGAAGAGCACGTCGCGCGTGTCCGCGTGGCGCGCCAGCACCAGCGCCCAGGCCGCCTGCGTCAGCGTGTTGAGCGTGAGCTGATGCCGCCTCGCGAAGGCCTCCAGCGCGGTGGTGACGGGCGCCGGCAGCGTCACCTTCACGTCGGGCCGCTTCTCGGACGTGGTGGGCCGCACCAGGGACGCAGGCCTCGCCGAGGGCAGGGGCGTGGGCGCCGTCAGGCCCGCGAGCTGTTCTCTCCAGAAGCGTTCGTCCTCCACCGCGTCGCGGCGGTCCAGCCACGCGATGTAGTCGCGGAACGGAGGCCGGCCCGCGGGCGGCGGCGCCGTCCCGGCGTGCACGGCGTCGTAGAGCGCGAAGACCTCCTGGAAGAACAGGCCCATGCTCCAGCCGTCCATCAGCAGGTGGTGGTGGCTCCAGAGGAAGCGCCACCGCGCGTCTCCCAGACGCACCACCGTCATCCTCGACAGCGGCGCCCGCGACACGTCGAAGCCGCGTGCACGGTCCTCCGCCGTGAGCTTCGCCAGCGCGGCCGGATGCTCCGCCTCCGGCAGGTGGCGCCAGTCGTGGACGATGAACGGCAGCGTGGCGTGCGAGTGCACCACCTGGAGCGGCGACTCCAGGCCCTCCCACACGAACGCGGTGCGCAGGATGGGGTTGCGGTCCACGGCCGACTGCCACGTCCGCTGGAGCAGCGCGATGTCCACGTCCGAGTGGCTCGACCAACCGGCCTGCTCGAAGTAGTAGGCCGCCTCCGGCGTATTCAGGGCGTGGAAGAGCATGCCCTCCTGGAGCGGGGACAACGGGAACAGGTCCTCCACCGTGGGGCCCTGCGCCGCGAGCACCGCGTCCAGCGCGGCCTGGGACAGGCGGGCCAGCGGGAAGTCCCCGGGCGTGCGCCGCCGCGCGTCCTCCGAATGGCGCTGGGCGATGAGCTCGCGCAGCACTCCGAGGAAGCGCTCCGCCAGCGCGCGCACCGTCGCCTCGTGGTGCTGCTGGTGGCTGTAGCCGAACGTCATCCGCAGCCGGCCCTGGAACACCGAACCGTCCACGGCCAGCGCGTGCGGCTGTACGGCCCGAGGCTCCACGATGGGCCCCACCGGCTCGTCGCTCATGGTGAAGAGCGTGCTGGCGGCGGCCGTGCCGTCCAGCTGGCCCAGGTAGTTGAACGCCACCTGCGCCCGGGGCAGCGCGGCCAGCCGGGCCCGCGTCTCCGGGGGCCCCAGGTGGCGCAGCAGGTTGAAGCCGATACCGCGGCCGGGCCACGCCTTCAGCGAGTCCCTCACCGCGCGCAGGCCGTCACCCAGAGAGCCGCTCGACGGCAGCCGCAACAGGGCCGGCGCCACGGACGTGAACCAGCCCACGGTGCGCGACACGTCCACGTCCGAGAACAGCTCCTCGCGGCCGTGGCCCTCCAGGTCGATGAGGACGTCCGGCTTCCCCGTCCATTCGCCCAGCGTCCGCCCGAGCGCGGTCAGGAGCACGTCGTCGATGCGCGCCCGCCAACCGGTGGGCGTCTCCTGGAGCAGTTGCCGCGTCTCCTCCGCGTCCAGCTCCACCGCGACGCTGCTTCGGGACGCGTACGTGTACGGCCCCGGACCCTCCACGGGCAGCGGGGCCACGTCGCCGCGCAGCGCTTCCTGCCAGAAGGCCTCCTGCGCGCCCAGTTCGTCAGACAGGGCGTGCTTCTGGAGCCGCCGAGCCCAGGACAGGAACGACGTCGTCTTCGCGGGCAGCACCGGGGCGCGGGCGGACTGGAGCTGGAGGTACGCCGTCTCCAGGTCCTCCACCAGGATGCGCCACGACACCGCGTCCACCACCAGGTGGTGGATGATGAGCAGCAGGCGCTGCGGCTCACCGGCACCGAAGTGGAACAGCGCCACGCGCACCAGCGGCGGTGTCGCCAGGGCGAAGTCCGCCTGGAGACGCGCGGCCTCCCGCTCCATCGCCGCGGGCCGGGCCTCCGGAGGCAGCATGGACAGGTCCACCTGGAGGAGCACGGGGGGCGCCTCCACGGGCGCCATGCCTTCCTGGCGCCACGTGCCGTCCTCGGCGTGGACGTAGCGCAGGCGCAGGGCGTCGTGGTGGGTGACGAGCGCCTGGATCGCCCGCTGCAACAGATCGTGCCTCAGCGGCTGACGGGTCTTGAGCAGCAGGGCGTGGTTGAAGTGGTGCGGGTACGTCGGCTCCCGCTCGAACAGGTCCACCTGGATGGGCGTGAGGGGCACGTCGCCCACCACCGGTCCCTGCTCCGCGAGGGTCGCCTCACCGTCGCGAGCCACGGCCGCCAGCGCGCCCAGGGTGGGGTGCTGGAAGAGGTCCTTCACCTGCAACCGCACCCCGGCCTGCCGCGCCCGGGCCACCACCTGGAGGCTGATGATGGAGTCGCCGCCCAGCGCGAAGAAGTTGTCGTCCAGGCCCACGCGATCCACGCGCAGCACCTGCGCCAGCACCTGCGCCAGCGCCTGCTCCCGCCGCGTGCGCGGCGCGACGTACTCGCGGCGCGAATCGCGTTGGCCCTTCGGCGCGGGCAGCGCCTTGCGGTCCACCTTGTCCTGCGCCGTCAGCGGCAGCGAATCCAGCGGGACGAACACCGACGGCAGCATGTAGTCCGGCACCCACTGGCGCATGAACTCGCGCAGGACCTCCGGCTCCGGGACGGACGCGGGGACGACGTAGGCCACGAGCCGCTTGTCTCCGGGCGCGTCCTCGCGCACCACGGCCACGGCCTCGCGCACGTCTGGATGCGCGGACAGGGCGGCCTCCACCTCCGCCAGCTCGACGCGGAAGCCGCGCACCTTCACCTGGTGGTCGGTGCGGCCCAGGAAGTCCAGCACCCCGTCCGGCCGCCAGCGCGCCAGGTCGCCCGTGCGGTAGAGGCGCTCACCGGGTGACGAGGCGAAGGGGTGGGGGACGAAGCGCTCCGCGGTGAGGTCCGGCCGCGAGATGTAGCCGCGCGCCAGGCCCTCGCCGCCAATGAACAGCTCACCCGGGACACCCGGGGGCACCGGCTGCCCGTGCGCGTCCAGGACGTACAGCTCCGTGCACGTGATGGGCCGGCCCAGGGGCACGGGGGTCTCCACGCGCGCGGGGTCCGACATCTCGTGCACGGAGGCGATCACCGTCGCCTCGGTGGGGCCGTAGCAGGCCAGGAACGTGAGGCCCGGATGCGCCTCCAGCACCTTGCGCGAGTGCACGGGCGGGATGACGTCGCCGCCGGAGATGAGCCTGCGCACGCCGCGCAGCGCCTCCGGCTTCAGGTCCACCACCTGCGTGAAGAGGCCCGCCGTGAGCATCATCGACGTGACGCCGTGACGCTGGATGACCTGCGCCAGCACCTCCAGGTCCGACGGCGACGTGGGCGGGAACACCACCAGCCGCCCGCCGTTGAGCAGCGGCCCCCAGATCTCCAGCGTCGCCGGATCGAACGAGATGGGCGCGACGTGGAGGAACGTCTCGCCCGCGCTCATGTCCACGAAGGCCGGGTGGTGCAACAGGCGCATCACCGCGCGGTGCTCCACCGCGACGCCCTTGGGGCGCCCGGTGCTGCCGGAGGTGAAGTCCACGTACGCCAGGTGGCGCGAACGCACTCCCGAAATCACGGGCGCCGTGCGCAGGTCCGCGGCGCCGAGCTCCTCCACGAAGACGGACTCAACCCCTTGCGGCAGGGGCACCGCCTCACGCATCGCCCGCGTGGTGAGCACCCACTTCGCGGGCGCGTCCTCCAGCATCGCGGCCAGGCGCGGCGCCGGGTAGGTCGGGTCGAGCGGCACGTACGCGCCGCCCGCCTTGAGGATGGCGAGCAGGGAGACGATGAGCTCCAGGGAGCGCTCCAGGCACACCGCCACCAGGACGTCCGGACCCACGCCACGCTCACGCAGCAGGTGCGCCCACTGGTTCGTGCGCGCGTCCAGCTGCGCATACGTCAGGTGCGCGTCCCCGAACTCCACCGCCACCGCGTCCGGCCGCCGCGCGACCTGACGGGCGAAGAGGTCCGGCAGGACGGCCTCGCGCGGGATGTCCCGGGAGGTGTCGTTCCACGAGCGCAGCACCTGCTGGCGCTCCGCCTCAGCCATGAGGGGCAGCAGGGCGACGGGCGTCTGGGGATGGGCCACCACCTCGCGCGCCAGGGTCACCATGTGCCCGGCCAGGCGCTCCAGGGTGGACGCGTCGAAGAGGGCGGTGGCGTACTCCAGGCTGCAGCTGAAACCGGCGCGGCCCTCCACCACCTCCATGCCCAGGTCGAACTTGGACGTGCCGGTCGGCACCTCCACCTGGGTCAGCTCCAGCCCCGCCGGACGCGCCTTGCCCTCCGGCGTGTTCACCAGGTTGATGCTCGCCTGGAACAGCGGGGTGCGGCTCAGGTCGCGCGGCAGCGCCATGGCGTCCAGCACGCGCTCGAACGGAGCGTCCTGGTGCGCGAAGGCCTCCAGGGCCTGGGTGCGCACGCGGCCCAGCAGCTCCACGAAGGACGGCATGCCGGACAGCCGCGAGCGGAAGGGCAGGGTGTTGATGAAGCACCCCATCAGCATTTCAAGCTCCGGACGCGTGCGGCCCGCGATGGGCGTGCCCACCACGAAGTCCTCCTGCCCGGAGTAGCGCGACAGCACCGTCTGGAAGAGCGCCATCAGCACCATGAACGTCGTGGCGCCGTGCTTGCGGCCCAGCGCGAGCATCGGCGCGGACACCTCCGACGGCAGCAGGAAGGTGTACCGAGCGCCCGCGTAGGACATCACCGCCGGACGAGGCCGATCCGTGGGCAGCTCCAGCGGAGGCGCGCCGGCCAGGTGGTCCTTCCACCAGGCCACCTGCTTCTCCATCTCGCCGCCTTCCAGCCACGCGCGCTGCCACACGGCGTAGTCCGCGTACTGCACCGGCAGCTCCGGCAGCGGCGACGGCTGGCCCGCGCGGAACGCGGTGTAGTTCACCGTCAGCTCATGCGCGATGACCATGGTGCACCACGCGTCGGACACCGCGTGGTGGAAGGTGACGAACAGCACGTGCTCCCGGTCGCCCAGGCGCAGCAGCGCCCCGCGCACGACTTCCTTCTCCAGGTCGAAGGGCTGGCGCACGGCCTCCTGGCAGAAGCGGTGCATCGCCGCTTCCCGAGCCTCCGGCGTGTCGCCGGGCGCGTCCCAGTGCTGGAGCTCCAGACCGCGAGGCGGGTGGATGACCTGCACCGCATGGTCGCCCTCCAGGGAGTACGTGGTGCGCAGCACCTCGTGGCGGACCACCATCATGTCCAGCGCGGCCTGGAGCGCGGCCCGGTCCAGCTCGCCCGTGAGCCGGAAGATGGCCGGGTTGTTGTACGCGCTGCTCGTGGGCTCCATCTGCTGGAGGTACCAGAGGCGCTGCTGCGCGAAGGACAGGGGCAGCGGCTGATCCCGGCTCACGCGCGGGATGGGCGGCGGGCCCATGTTCACCACCGCCGGAGCGGCGGGCGCCACCGGACGCGGCGCTTCCACGACAGCGGGACGCGCCACGGGCGGAGGGGGGAGCCGCGACGGCGAGGCCACCGGCTCCAGCCGGCCGTCCCCGCGCATGCGGGCATGGCGGCCGGTGCGGTACAGCCGCGCCGCGGCCTCTCGGGGGTGCGGCACCAGGCGGCGGTGCTCTTCATCGCCCGCGCGCCACAGCGCGGAGGGGAGCCCCGCGCCCGCGAGGGCCAGTTCGCCCACCACGCCCGCGGGCACGGGCTGACCGGCCGCGTCCAGCACCCAGGCCTGGAGGTTCGCGGGGATGCGTTCTCCCAGCGTGCGCGGCAGCAGCGCGCCTTCCTGGGCATCACCGGACAGCCACACCTCCACGCCCGCCGCACGGTGCAGCGCCGAGCCCAGCTCCACCGACGCACCCTCCAACACCAGCGCGCCCACTCGGGACAGGGACTCACGCGCTCCGGGGAGTTCGCTGAGAGAACGCGCCAGCCGCGCTGACGTGTGCAGCAGCACCGCGCCGGACTGGCGTGCCAGCTCCAGCAGGCCCTCCACTCCCGCCTCGGCCTCCACCAGCACCTGCTCCTGGCGGGCGGCGGCCTCCGCGTCCATGCGCTCGCGCACCACGGCCAGCCGGCGCAGGCCCTCCAGCACCACCGGCGTGTCCAGGCCGAAGTCGATGAGCGCCGCCACCTCGTCCACGTCCGCCGCGCGCACGTCGCGCAGCCGCCGCAGCGCGCTGTCCACCGTGCCCAGCAGGCCGGTGTTCTTCGCGTGGTTCTCGAACGTGCGCTCCAGCACCGCGTTGATGTCGTCCGGCGACAGCTTCTGGACGTCGGTGATGCCCTGCGCCTGGAGCAGCGACGTGCTGATGTCCACGGAGCTTCGGAAGTAGCCGAGCAGCGGCTGGCGCACCGTGCGCAGCACCTCCTGTTCGTCGTCGCCCAGGTACGTGTGCAGCATGCAGGTGATGTGGCCGCGGCCCGGGTGCCCGTTGCGGCGCCACGCGTCGCGGTACAGCGCCACCTTCTGCTTCAGCTCCTCCAGCGAGTGCGACAGCAGGCCCGTGAGCACGCCCGCGCCCAGCTCGCCCGCCATTCGGAACGTCTCGGGGTTGCCCGTGGCGGTGAGCCACACCGGCAGCTCCTTCTGCACCGGCTTCGGGCGCAGACCGACCTCGGCCGTGCTGCCAGCGCCCGCGGGACGCTTGAAGCGCTCGCCGCGCCACAGCGCGCGCAGCGTGGACAGCTTCTCCAGCAGGATGTCGCGGCGCTTCTCGTAGTTGGCCGGCGCGAAGGTGAAGTCCTGCGTGTGCCAGCCCGTGGCCACGGACAGGCCCACGCGGCCCTGGGACAGGTTGTCCACCACGGACCACTGCTCCGCGATGAGCAGCGGATCATGCAGCGGCAACACCACGCTTCCGGAGCGCAGGCGCAGGTGCTTCGTGACGGTGGCCAGGCCCGCGGCCACCACGGCCGGCTGCGGGTACAGACCGCCGAACGAATGGAAGTGCCGCTCCGGGGTCCACACCGCGGAGAAGCCGTTCGCGTCCGCGAACTTCGCGCCCTCCAGCAGCAGCTCGTACTTGGGGCCCTGGAGCGTGTCCTCGTCGTTGGCGAAGTAGATGAGGCTCAGGTCCATCGCCTTCGCGCGGGGGCCGCCATCGCCCAGGCTCACCAGCCTCGCGGTGATGCGCTCCGGCGGGAACACCACGCGCAGCCCGCGCGTGAGCGCCCACAGGGCCTCCAGCTCCGGACGGTCGGAGGACGGCTCGCTCGCGGCCAGCCATGCCCCACCGTCCGGGGGCGACAGGCGCGTGTCCAGGCCGGAGAAGAACTCCGCCAGCTCCCGGTGGCCCAGGGCCCATGCGGGCTGGCCCCGGCCCGTGGGCAGCAGCCACGCGAGGGCGTGAGGTTCCACGTGCGCGGCGGGGACGGAGGCCTCGGTCGCGGCTGGCACGTCCTCCACGTAGACGACGCGTGATGCATCCACGCGCACGGAGGCCACCAGCGCGCGCGTGGTGACGAGCACCGGCGCCGGGGCGCCTTCGGGCGCGTACACGGGCAGGTGGCTCAGGTCGGACGGGCCCAGGGCGACGCATGCGCCGCCCGCGCCCAGCACGCCCCACAGCGCGGCCAGCTTCTCCGGCGACGTGCGCAGGCACACGGCCACCGGGGTTCCGGCCTTCACTCCGAGGGCCTTCAACTTCGCGGCCAGGGCATCCGCGCGGGCGCCCAGCTCCGCCCAGCTCCAGTGTGTCTCTCCCTGGGACAGGGCAGTGGCATCCGCGTGGCGCGCGCGCCGCGCCGCGAGTGCGGTGGGGACAGGGACCAGCCCCGGCGTAGCGCGAGGCGTGGGCCAGGCGCGGCGCTCGTCATCCGTGGCGAGCGGCAGGTGCGCCACCTGCGTGTCGGGGTTCGCGAGCGCGGCGCCAAGCAGCACCTGGAAGTGCTCCATGAGCCGCGCCGTGGTGGCGGCGTCGAACAGGTCGGACGCGTACTCCAGCGCGCCGTGGACGCGGGTGAGGGACTCGAAGAGGACCAGGGTGAGCGCGCTCAGGGTGGAGCCCCACTGCACGGGCGTGCCCGGCACCTCCACCAACGTGGCGCGCAGGCCGATGAGCTCCAGCGTCTCCGACGAGCTCGCGCCCGTGTGGTAGACGAACACGGAGTCCGTCATGCGCCCCCGGCCGATGTCATGGCCCGGGATGAGCGCTTCCACGAGGTACTCGAAGGGCACGTCCGGGCGCGTCTGCGCGTCCGCGACCTCGCCTCGCACCTGGGCCAGCAGCTCGCGGAACGTGAGGCCTTCGGTGAAACGCGTCCGGAACGCCTCCGAGTGCGCCACGTAGCCGATGAGCGGCATCAGCTCCGGACGGGTGCGGTTGGCGATGGGCGTGCCGACGACGATGTCCGTCTGGCCGCTGTAGCGGTGCAGCAGCGTCTGCCACGCGGCGAGCACCGTCATGTAGCCGGTGAAGCCCTCGCGGCGGTTGAAGGCCACCAGCTCGTGGGCGAGCGCGGGCGGGAAGTCCAGCGTCATGCGCTGGGAGGAGATGCGGGGCTCGTTGGAGCGGGGCCTGTCGGTGGGCAGGTCCAGCTTGCGCGGCATGCCGGCCAGCCGCTGCCGCCAGCCCTGGTCCTGTTCGGCCAGGCGGCCGCTCGTGATGCCACGGCGCTGCCATGCGCCGAAGTCCGCGTACTGGAGGGTCAGCGGCTTGAGCGGAGACGGCTTGCCCTGGATGAAGGCGTCGTAGAGCTGGCCCAGCTCCTGGACGAGCAGGGCGATGGACATCGTGTCGCTGATGATGTGGTGGATGCTGGCGATCAGCAGGTGCAGCTTCGTGTCCAGACGGACCAGGGTGGTGCGCAGCACGGGGCCGCGGACCAGGTCGAACGGCTTCGCGGCGTCCTCGCGGGCGAGGCGCAGCGCCTCCGGTTCGCGCGTCTCCAGCGGGCCGCGCAGCTCCACGCGCGTGAGGGGCACGTGCATGCGCGGGTGGAAGCGCTGCACGGGGCGTCCGTCCACGGTGTCGTAGGTCGTGCGCAGCGCTTCGTGGCGCTGGACGATCTCCTGGATGCCGCGCTCCATCACGTCCGCGTCCAGGTCGCCTTCGAGCCGGAGGACGAACGGGAGGTTGTACGCGGACAGGCCGGGCAGGTGCTGCTCCAGGCGCCAGACGCGCTCCTGCACGAAGGACAGCGGCAGCTCGCTACCGTCGCGAGGCAGCGGCATCAGCGGAAGCTCCGTGGAGGCGGGGGCCTGGGGCGCCTGGAGCAGCAGGGGCTCCAGGCGCTCCGCGATGCCCGCGACGGTGGGCGCTTCGAAGAGGGCGGCCAGTGGCAGGTTCACGCCAAAGGCCTCACGGAGCTGGTTGAGCAGCTGCGCGGCCGTCAGCGAGTTGCCACCGAGTTCGAGGAAGTCGTCATGGCGGCCCACGAACTCCAGGCCCAGACGGTCGCGCCACTGCGCTGCCACGCGCTCCTCGATGTCGCCACGAGGCGCGTCCTCACGGCCGGGAGGGGGAGGGGCGGTGGGCGCGGGTTCCACGTCCGTGGGCACGGCAGACCCGTGCGAGGACGCCGTAGCCTCCGGAAGCATCACGCGCATAGGAGCCCCGGCGGCCGTCGCGGACGCTGCCTGCGGGACGACTGGATCCGTCGTCGCGCCCTGAGGAGCACCGACCGGATCCGTCATCGCGGACGCGCCTTGAGGAGCGGCAAGCAAAGCCGTTCCCGCGGACGCGGCTTGAGGACCCCGGACCGACGCCGTGGCCGTCATCGCGGACACGGACTGAGGAGCGCGGATTGATGCCGTGACCAGGGCCAGGTCGGAAGTCACGTCAGGCGTATGCCCAGCGGGCGCGGCTGGAGCCCAGGTTTCGGGGGCACGCTCAGCGGGCGCGGCCTGAGTCGGCGGCGTCCGGACGGAGTTCCCCGTGGGCGGCGCGAACGGAGACGTCGTGGCGCGTGTCCTCGGCTGCACCCAGACCGACTTGGTCTGGAACGCGTACGTGGGCAGGTGCAACCGCAGGCGCTGCTCGTGCGCGTAGAACGCGCTCCAGTCCACGGCCACGCCCGCGGTCCACAGCTCGCCCACGGCCTGGAGCCAGCCCAGCTGCTCCGTCGTCTTCCCGCCCACCCGCAGTGACGCCAGCGCCTGGACGGAGGAACCGCCGCCCTCGGGCCGGGCCAGGTTCGCGCGCACCAGCGGCGTCACGTCCTGTCCCGGCCCCACCTCCAGCAGCACCGTGCAGCCTTCCGCCTGGAGCGCCTCCACCGCGCGGGTGAAGAGCACCGGCTGGCGCATCTGCTCCGTCCAGTAGTCCGGCACCGCGAGCTGCCCCGGACCGACCCGCGCCCCCGTGAGGCTGGACACGTACAGCACCGCCGGCTCCGACCAGCGCAGCGTGCCCACCACACGCGCCAGCTCCGGCATCAACGGCTCCACGTCCGCGGAGTGGAACGCGTGCGGCGCGGGCATGCGCACCGCCCCGGCCTTCAGGCCCTTCAGCGCGGCCTCCAGCCGCTCCACTTCCTCCACCGGCCCGGACACCACGCAGCGGTCCGGCGCGTTCACCGCCGCCACCGACAGCCGGCCCGACAGCAACGACTGCACACGCTCCACGGGCAGGGCCACCGCGAGCATCGCGCCCGGCGGCATGCGGTGCATCAGCTCCCCGCGAGCCACCGCGAGGCGCATCGCGTCCTCCAGGGACAGCGCCCCCGAGACGCACGCCGCCGCGTACTCACCGAAGCTGTGTCCCATCACCGCGGACGGAGTAACGCCCAGGTCCCGCCACATCCGAGCCAGCGCCACCTGGACGCTGAACAACGCGGGCAGCGCCACGCGCGTGTCCGCGAGGTCCGCCGAGGCATCGGCCTCGGGAGCCAGCACGGCCGACACCCGCGCACGCAGCGGCGCGTCCAGCAGCGCGAGGCACGCGTCCAGGTGCGCGCGGAACAGGGGCGACGCCTCCGCAAGCTCACGCCCCATGGCCAGCCGCTGCGACCCCTGCCCGGAGAACACGAACGCCACGCGCGGCGCCTTGCCCGGACGCTTCACCGGCGTCACCGGCTTCTGGAGCTGACGCGACAGCTCCTCCGCGTCCTTCACCACCACCGCGCGGCGGTACTCGAACGCCTTGCGCCCCACGGCGTGCGTGAACGCCAGATCCGCCAGCGCCGAGTCTCCGACGCCCTTCGCCTCCAACCGCCGCGCCGCCGCCTCCAGCGCCTCCGGCGAGCGCGCGGACAGCACGACGAGCTGGTGGGAACGCGTGGTGGAACCACTCTGCCGCATGGGTGCTTCCTCGAGGATGGCGTGGGCATTGGTGCCACCAATGCCGAAGGAGCTGACCGCGGCGAAGCGAGGCGTCTCGCTCCGGGGCCACGACCGCAAGGTGGTGTTGACGAAGAACGGACCCGCGTCGAAGTCGATCTGCGGGTTGGGCTTCTCGAAGTGGAGGCTGGGAGGAATCTCCCCGTGGTGCAGCGACAGCGCGGCCTTCATCAGCCCCGCCAGCCCCGCGGCCGTGTCCAGGTGGCCCACGTTCGTCTTCAGCGACGCCAGCGCGATGCTTCCCCGGTGCTCGGCACCCAGGCCGTACGCGCGAGTCAGCGCCGCCACTTCAATCGGATCCCCGAGCGGCGTCGCGGTGCCATGGGCCTCCACGTAGCCCACGGCCTCCGGTGCCACGCCCGCATTGGCCAGGGCCTGGGACACCACCGCCGCCTGTCCCTGCACGCTCGGCGCGGTGAACCCGGACTTGTTCTTGCCGTCGTTGTTCAGCGCCGAGCCCCGGATGACGGCGTAGATGGCGTCGCCATCCCGAACCGCGTCCTCCAGCCGCTTGAGCACCACCGCGCCCACGCCGTTCCCGGGCAGCGTGCCCTGGGCCTGAGCGTCGAACGCGCGGCAGTGCCCATCCGGGGAGAAGATGAGCCCCTCCTGCGCCACGTAGCCCGTGCGCTGCGGCAGCGACAGCCGCGAAGCCCCCGCGAGCGCCACGTCGGACTGGCCCGTCCGCAGGCTCTGACAGGCCAGGTGCACGGCCACGAGCCCCGTGGAGCACGCGGTGTAGAGCAGCGTGCTCTCACCCGTGAGCCCCAGCTTGAAGGACGCCTTCGTCGGCAGGCTCTCGTGCGTGCCGGTGCCGTTCAGCTCGAAGAAGGACGCCGCATCCAACGGCATCGCCTGCCGCACGGCCTCCGCGTATCCGGAGGCCGCGGCGCCCGCGTACAACGAAATGGCGCCGGGGTAGCGATCCGGATTGACGCCCGCGTCCTCCAGCGCGGCCCACGCCGTCTGGAGGAAGAGCCGCTGCTGCGGATCCGTGAACTGCGCCTCGCGCAGCGACATGTCGAAGAACGCGTGGTCGAACCCCTCCACGTCCTCCAGGACACCGGCGGCCGGAACGAAGGCCGGGTGGTACCAGAGCTCGAACCCCTCCGGCAGGGAGGGCAGGTGCTCCAGCTCCTCGGGTGAGAAGCGCGTGATGGACTCCACGCCCTCGCGCAGGTTCCGCCAGAACGCCTCCACCGTCCCCGCGCCAGGGAAGCGGCCCGCCATGCCGATGATGGCGATGGAGCCGGACGCGCCCGGCTTCGACGCCTCGCGCGGGCGGTGCCCCGGCGCGGTGGGCGACGGCGCGGGCGCGCCCTGCGACTCGTGCTCCAGCCGCTGCGCGAGCGACTCCACCGTGGGGTGCTCGAACAACCACACCACGGGCACGTCGCGGCCCAGCGTCTCCTTCAGGCGCGAGGCGAGCCGCATCACGGACAGCGACGTGCCACCCAGGTCGTTGAACAGGTGGTCCTGCGTGCCCACCCGGTCGGCCCCCAGCTCGCGGGCCCACGTGGAGGCGATCTGCTCTTCCAGCGGATGGGACGGCGCCACGTAGCGCTCGCGCCGGCCGGTGGCCTCGGAGTCCGGGGCGGGCAGGGCCTTGCGGTCCACCTTGCCGCTGGGGTTCAGGGGCAGGGTGGGGAGCGCCACGAACAGCGACGGCACCATGTAGTCGGGGAGCTTGCGGCGCAGGGCGTCCCGCAGCCGCGAGGGCTCCAGCACCTGCCCCGGGCGCGGCATCGCGTAGGCGACGAGCCGCTTGTCGCCGGGCACGTCCTCGCGCACCACGGCCGCGGCCTCGTGCACTTCGGGCAGCTCGCGCAGGGCGGCTTCCACTTCCGGAAGCTCGATGCGGAAGCCGCGCACCTTCACCTGGTGGTCCGTGCGGCCCAGGAAGTCCAGCGTCCCATCCGCGCGCCAGCGGACCCGGTCGCCCGTGCGGTACAGCCGTGCGCCTGGCTTCGCGCCGTACGCATCCGGCACGAAGCGCTCCGCCGTCAGGTCCGGCCGCGACACGTAGCCCCGGACCACGCCATCACCGCCGAGGAACAGCTCCCCCGGCACGCCCACCGGCACCGGCTGGAGCCGCGCGTCCAGCACGTACGCCGTGGTGTTCGCGAGCGGCGCGCCGATGGGCACCGACGCGCCCGCCTGCTCCGGCCGCTCCACCGTGAAGAACGAGGCGGCCACGGAGCATTCACTGGGGCCGTAGGCGTTGATGACGGGCCGGCCCAGGGACTCCACCGCGCGGCGCACATGCGGGGCGGAGATGACGTCGCCCGCCACGTGCACTTCGCGCAGCCGTCCGAGGATGTCCGGCCGGTGCTCCACCAGCTGCGAGAAGAGCCCCGACGGCAGGTGGGCGAAGCCGACCCCGTGGCGCTCCACCACGCGCGCGAGCGTGTCCATGTCTCCGGCGGGGACCTTGCCGGGGAAGATGACCAGCCGGCCGCCGTGCAGCAGCATCGTCCACAGCTCCATCACGGAGCCGTCGAAGGACAGCGGCGCGAAGAGCATGCCCGTCTCGCGCTGACCGACGCGCGAGTAGGGCTCGGCGTGCACGAGGCGCAGCACGCCGCGCTGCTCGGAGGCCACGCCCTTGGGACGGCCGGAGCTGCCGGAGGTGAAGATGACGTAGGCCAGGTTGCGAGGCCCCACGGTGATCTCCGGCGCGGTGACGGGCTGAGCATCGAGCGCCAGCGCGTCCACGAAGAAGCAGGACAGGGCCGCGTCGGGCACGTTCAGCCGCTCACGCAGCGCGCGCGTGGTGAGCAGCATCCGGGGCCGGGCGTCCTCCATCATGAACGCCAGCCGCCGCGCGGGGTACGACGCGTCCAGCGGGACATAGGCGCCGCCCGCCTTGAGGATGGCGAGCACCGTGACGACGAACTCCACGGAGCGCTCCATGCACACCGCCACCGGCACGTCCGGGCCCACGCCCCGGGCCTGGAGGAAGTGCGCGAGCGGATTGGCCCGCGCCTCCAGCTGCGCGTACGTCAGGCGGAGGTCCCCGTCCTCCACGGCGATGGCATCCGGAGTCCGGGCGACCTGGAGCGCGAACTGCTCGGGGAGGGTCCCGCCGGAGGGGTAGTCGCGCGCCGTGTCGTTCCACGCGGTGAGCACCTGGTGGCGCTCGTCAGGGGTCAGCCACGGCAGCTCGTGGATGGACGTCTCAGGGGCCGCGATGGCGGCCTCCAGCAGCACGCGGAAGTGGCCGGCCAGCCGCTCCACGGTGGCCGCGTCGAACAGCTCCGTGGCGTACTCCAGCCAGCCTTCGAAGCCCTGGGAGGACTCCGCGAGCGACAGCGTGAGGTCGAACATGGACGTGCCGGTGTGCACGTCCAGGAGCCGGGACTGGAGCCCCTGCAGGACGGGCGCGTCCACGCGGGCGCCCTGGAGGTTGAACATCACCTGGAACAGCGGCGTGTGCCCCAGCTCGCGAGGGGGCTTGAGTGCCTCCACGACTCGCTCGAAGGGCACGTCCTGGTGCGCGTACGCGCCCAGCGCCGTCTCCCGCACGCGGCCCAGGAGCTCCCGGAACGAAGGGGCACCGGACAGTCGCGTGCGCAGGACCAGCGAGTTGACGAAGAGGCCGACGAGCCCCTGGAACTCCGCGCGCTGACGGCCCGCGATGGCCGTGCCCACGCTGATGTCCTCCTGGCCCGCGCGGCGGGCGAGCACGGTCTGGAAGGCCGCGAGCAGGACCATGAACGGCGTGACGCCTTCACGCTCCGCCAATGTCCGGACGGAGCTCGCGAGCCCCGCGTCCAGCACCACCGGGACCCGAGCGCCCGAGGACCCACGCCGCGAGGGACGCGGCCGATCCGTGGCCAGCTCCAGCAGCTGCGGAGCACCCGCGAGCTGCGTCCGCCAGTAGTCCAGCCGCGACTCCAGCGCGGCGCCGTCCAGCGCGTCCCGCTGCCAGTCGGCGGCGTCGGCGTAATCCAGGGGCAGGGCGGGCAGGGGCGAGGGGCGGCCCTCGCGCAGCGCTGAGTAGAGGGCGGAGACCTCGCGCACCAGCACCGCCATGGACGTGGCGTCCGACACGGCATGGTGCATGACGAGCACCAGCACCTGGGTCCGCGCATCCAGCGTGAGGAGCGTGGCGCGCACCAGCGGTCCGCGCTCCAGGTCGAACGGTCGGCGGGCCTCTTCGTGAGCCAGGCGAAGTGCTTCGGCCTCGCGAGCGTTGGCGGGCAGGGACTCCAGTGACACGCGCGCCAGCGGCAGGGACGCGTCCGCCGCGATGACCTGCCGGGGTTGCCCCGGGGCCTCGCGGAACGAGGTCCGCAGTCCTTCATGCCGGGCCGCGAGGGCCACGAGGCTCCCCTCCAGCGCGGCCACATCCAGCGCGCCCTCCAGGCGAACGGCGGCGGGCAGGTTGTAGGACACGTCGCCGGGGGCGTACCGGGACAGGAAGAACAACCGGGCCTGCGACGAGGACGCCTCGCGGTCGCCGCCCACGCTCCTGCGGTGGGGCGCGGGGCCCGCTGAGTCACCGAGGGAGGCCAGCCTGTGCGCCAGGGACGTGATGCTCGGGCCCTGGAGCAACCACTCCATGGGCACCGTCAGCCCGGTGCCCGTGCCCACTTCATGCGCCAGTTCCACGGCGCCCAGCGAGTCCAGTCCGTAGCGAGTCACCGGAGCATCAACGTCGATGTCCTCACGGAGCATGCGCACGTGCCGGGCCACGACGTCACGCAGCCAGGCGACCAGTGCCTCCGAGTCCGGCTTCGCGGGCAGGGCCACGGAGGCACGCACCACGGAACCGGATGACGACTCGTGTGCTCCAGAACGCGCGCCAGGAGCGGACGCGCTGACGGCTCCGCTCGCATGACTCGCCAACGGCGCGGATGCGCCGAAGCCCGACGCGGAGATGGGCTCGGCCCCGGCCGCACCCGAGGCGGATGAAGCGGGGAGGGGAGCTTCGGACGACGAACCCGCGCCACGCGGCGGCTCCGCCCGCCACGCCGTCACCACCTGCAACGTCCCCGCGACGAAGGCCGCACGGCACGCGTGCCGCTGCACCTTGCCACTGGACGTCTTCGGCAGACTCCCCGGCTCGATGAGCACCACCGCGTGCGCCTGCACCTCGTGCGACTCCGCCAACCTCTGACGGATGGTGCCCACCGCCGCGTCCGCCGCCGCCAGCTGCTCACGCAGTCCGCCCAGCCGCCGCACGTCGATTTCCTGCACGACCACCGCGCGCTCCTCGCCCCCCACCTCCACCGAGAACACCGCGCCGCCCCCGGGCCTCAGCGCCGGGTGCGCTCCCTCCACCGTCGCCTCCAGGTCCTGCGGGTAGTGGTTGCGCCCGCGCAGGATGAGGAGGTCCTTGCGCCGCCCCGTGACGTACAGCTCCCCCTCCGGCCTCAGGAAACCCAAGTCTCCGGTGCGCAGGTACGGCCCGCCGTCCTCACGCGCGATGCGCGCATGGAACGTCTCGCGCGTCGCCTCCTCTCGGCCCCAGTACCCCTGGGCCACGCTCGGCCCCGTCACCCAGACTTCGCCCACCTCACCCGGCCCACGCCGCTCCAGCGTCTCCGGGTCCACGATGGCGATTCGCTGCTCCGCCAGCGTCTGGCCGCACCCCACCAGCGTCCTCCCCCCAGGCTCCGCCGCGCCCACTTCCTCCGCGCGGTGCCGCTCCAACGCCTCTCCTGAAATCGTCACCGACACCGGCGGCGCCGACTTCTCCCCTCCGGTGACAATCAGCGTCCCTTCCGCCAGCCCGTAGCACGGGTAGAAGGCCTCTCGCCGGAAGCCGCTCGGGCCGAACGCCTCCACGAAGCGCTCCAGCGTCTCCGGCCGAATCGGCTCCGCGCCGCAGAACGCCACCTCCCACCGGCTCAAGTCCAACGCACGCCGCTGCTCCGGCGTGCTCTTCCTCACGCACAAGTCGAACGCGAAGTTCGGCCCGCCGCTGATGGTGCCTCCGAAGCGCGACACCGCCTCCAGCCACGCCATGGGCCTCTTGAGGAACGACATCGGCGACATCAACGTCACCGGGAAGCCTCCGTACAACGGCTCCAGGATGCCCCCGATGAGTCCCATGTCGTGGTACGGCGGCAGCCAGATGACGCCCACGCTGTCCGCTCGCGCGCCGAACGCACCGTGGATGAGCGACAGGTTGTGCAGCAGATTCCCGTGCGTGAGCATCACGCCCTTCGGCGTGCCCGTGCTCCCGGACGTGTACTGAAGGAACGCGAGCGACTCCCCGCCCAAACCCTCCGGCGCCACCCAGTCCCGCTCTCCGCCCTCCGGCAACTCATCCGTCGCCATCCAGTGCAGCGCGCGGAAGTCCGGCGCCTGCTCGAAGACGAAGTCCGACAGCCCCAAGATGCCCGACGTGGTGAGCACCACTGACGCCCTCGCGTCCTGGATGATGGCCCGCAGGCGGGGCAGGGTGCGCTCCAGCCGCATCGGGTCCGGCGGATACGCGGGCACCGCCACCGCTCCCGCGTAGAGGCAGCCGAAGAAGCCCGCGATGTAGTCCAGCCCTGGCGGATACAGCAGCAGCACGCGCTCGCCTTGCGCGCCTCGCTCACGCAGCGCCGCGGCGATCCGTCGCGCTCGCACGTCCAGGTCGAACGCGCTCCAGACGGTCTCTTCACCGTCGGCATCCCCCAGGAACGTGTAGAGCGGCGCGTGGGCGGACGGCCCTTGGACCAGCTTCAGCAGGACGCCAGGAAGGGTTCGCGAGAAGTCGTGCACGGGGAGCCATCCATGTGTCGAAAAACAGCCGACACTTCATAGCAGCCCGGGTGCTCGATTCCTCGGCACTCCTGGTGACGAAGCCCTGCGGGTTCGTGACGCCAGCCCACTCGGGGAGCAGGGACTCGGCACGCACTCACGGACCCCGCCCCCTCGACGGAGGGAGCGGGGTTCTGCGTGGCACCTGCGTTACTTCTTGCCCGCGTCGCGGAGCGCCTTCATCAGCAACTCCGCGACGGACTGCACCACCGGCTCGCGCAGCAGCGTGTAGTGGGTGCCCGGCAGGCGGTGCGACTCCAGCCGGTCGCCCACGAGCGCCGTCCAGCCGCCGTCTCCCGTGCCCGTGTCATCGACGAGCTCCTCCGCCTGGATGCGCACCACGCGCTGAACCATCGCGGGCGGGTGGTAGCGCCGGGCCGCTTCGAGGTTCGCCTCGAAGACCTGGAACAGGGCCGTGGCATCCACCCCGGACGGCATCGCTCCGGACCGGGCCGCGGACTCCAGCACCTTCGCGAGCGCCGCTTCAGGCTCCAGCGTCGCCAGCTCCGCCGTGTCCACGTCCAGCTCCGCCAGCGACACGCCCATCAGGTCCTGCGCGAACAGGCCCACCGCCAGCGTGCGGTCCAGGTCCGGCTCCGAGTCCGGCACCGTCTGGGGTACGTACGAGTCGATCATCGCCACCAGCGCCACCGCTTCACCTGCTTCGCGGAGCTGGTGCGCCATCTCGTAGGCGATGACGCCGCCCAGGGACCACCCGCCCAGGTGATACGGGCCGTGGGGCTGGACGCCTCGCACCCCCCGCACGTAGCTGGCCGCCAGGGCCTCCACGGTGTCCAGCGGCTGATCCGTACCGTCGAGGCCTCGGGCCTGGAGGCCGTAGAAGGGCTGATCCGGTCCCAGCCTCCGCGCGAGCTCCACGTAGGCCAGCACGTTGCCTCCCACCGGGTGCACGCAGAAGAACGGCGGCGCGCTGCCCGTGCCTTCCTTCGTGAAGGGCACCAGCGGGGTGAAGGGCTTCGGCTCGGCCTCACCCAGCAGGACCGCGAACCGCTCCACGCTGGGGGCCTGGAAGAGCGCCGACAGCGGGAGCTTCCGGCCCGTCTCCCGGTGCACCGCCGCCATCAGCCGCACCGCCAGCAGCGAGTGCCCGCCCAGCTCGAAGAAGCTGGTGCGCACGTCCACGGTGGACACGCCCAGCGCCTCCGCCCAGAGCGCCGCGATCCGCGCCTCGGCTTCGTTCCTGGGGCCCACGTGGGTCTCGGTGCTCACGGGTCCGTCCACGGGGACGGGCAGCGCCTTGCGGTCCACCTTGCCGTTGGGCGTCAGCGGCAGGACGGGCAGGGCGACGTAGGCCGCCGGCACCATGTACTCCGGCAACGAGCGCTGCAGGTGTCCCCGCAGCGTCGCGGTGTCCACCTCCGGCGTCACGTACGCCACCAGGCGCGGGAGTCCGGGGGCGTCCTCGCGCAGCAACACCGTCGCGTCGCGGACGCCCGGAGACGCACGCAGCGCGGCTTCGATCTCCCCCAGCTCGATGCGGTAGCCGCGCAGCTTCACCTGGAAGTCGACCCGGCCCAGGTACTCCAGGGTGCCATCCTGCATCCACCGGACCCGGTCGCCCGTGCGGTACATCCGCGCCCCGGGCTCCGTGCTGAACGGGTGGGGGATGAAGCGCTCCGCCGTGAGGTCCGGCCGGTTGCGGTAGCCGCGCGCCAGGCCCTCGCCCGCGATGTAGAGCTCGCCCGGGACGCCCACGGAGACGGGGTTCAGGTTCGCATCCAGGACGTACACGTCCAGGTTCAACAACGGGCGCCCGATGACGGGCGTGGGCATGGGGCTGCCCTGGATGGCGGCGAGGGTCGCGTTCACGGTGACCTCGGTCGGACCGTAGGCGTTGAAGGCCCAGGTCCGCTCCGTCGCCGCGAGCGTGCGCCACGTCACCTCGTCCATCGCCTCACCGCCGATGGAGCAGAGCGCCGGCACGTGCTCGCGCTCCAGGAGGCCCGCCTCCAGCAACAGCTGGTACTGCGACGGCGTGGTGTCCAGCACGTCGATGCGGTGCTGCGCCACCCACGCGAGCATCGCCTCCGGATCCCGCCGCACGGCCTCCGGGACGAGGAACAAGCAGTGGCCGTCCAGCATCAGCGACAGCTGCTGCACCGACGCGTCGAAGAAGTAGGGCGCGTTGACGCTGGCCCGCAGCGGCCGGGACGACGCCCGGTCGAAGCAGGCCTCGTTCATCGCGCGCCGCAGGTGCGCCAGCGAGCGGTGCTGGATCATCACGCCCTTGGGCGTACCCGTGGAGCCCGACGTGTAGATGACGTAGGCCAGATGCTCCGGCCGCACGCCCGAACGCGGGTTGCCCGGCGAGGACGACTCGATGCGCCGCGCGTCCGCGTCCAGCCGCACCACGTGCCGCGCCGGAGGCTGCCATGACTCCACCTGCGGCTGGGTGGTCAGCAGCACGGCCGCGCCGCTGTTCTCCAGGATGAAGGACTTGCGCGCATCAGGGGCCGCGGGGTCGAGCGGCACGTAGGCGCCGCCCGCCTTGAGGATGCCCAGGATGGCGACGATGGCCTCTGGCGAGCGCGCCAGGCAGAAGGCCACCGGCACGTCCGGGCCCACGCCCAGCGAGCGGAGGTAATGCGCCAGCTGGTTCGCGCGCACGTTGAGCTGGTGGAAGGACACCGTCGTGTCGCCCATCACCACGGCGGGTGCCTTGGGCGTGCGCGTCACCTGTTGCTCGAAGCGCGCGTGGAAGGGCACGTCGGCTTCGAAGGGAGCCGTCTCGCCGCTCCACTCCTCCAGCACCCACTGGCGCTCCTCCGCCGTCAGCAGGGGCAGGCTGTCCACCTTCGCGTCCGGCCGGGCGACGGCGGCTTCCAGCAGCTGGAGGAAGTGCTCCGAGAGCCGGCGGGCCGTGGCGGGTTCGAAGAGGTCCGTGGCGTAGGAGAGGACGCCCTCGAAGCCCCGCTCCGTGCGGGCCAGCGTCAGGTCCAGGTCGAACTTCGTCGAGGCCAGGTCCACCTCCACCGGGCGCAGCGTCAACTCCGGCAGGCGCACCTCCGCGTCCGGCATGTTCTGGAGCGTGAAGAGGGCCTGGATGAGCGGCGTGCGTGACAGGTCGCGCGCGGGCTGCACAGCCTCCACCAGCCGCTCGAAGGGGAGGTCCTGGTGTTCGTATGCGCCCAGCGTGGTGGCGCGCACCTGCGCGAGCAGCTTCCGGAACGACGGCCGACCGTCGAACCGCGCGCGCAGCACCAGCGTGTTCACGAAGAAGCCGATGAGGCCCTCCGTCTCCGCGTGGCGCCGGCCCGCGATGGACGTGCCCACCAGCAGGTCCTCCTGACCGGAGTACCGGTGCAGCAGCGTCTGGAAGGCCGCGAGCAACAGCATGAAGGGCGTGGCCCCTTCGCGCTGGGCCAGGGCTTCCACCGCCTCGGTCAACGGCTGCGACAGGCGCACCGGGAACGTCGCGCCCCGGGCGGAACGCTGGGGCGGACGCGGCTTGTCGGTGGGCAGGGCCAGGGCCTGCGGGGCTCCGGCCAGCTGCTGCGTCCACCACGCAAGCTGCGAGTCCAGCACTTCGCCCTGAAGCCAGCCGCGCTGCCACACGGCGAAGTCCGGGTACTGCACCGGCAACGGAGCCAGCGGCGAGGGCTGGCCCTGCCGGAAGGCCTCGTAGAGCGCGGTGACTTCGCGCACCAGGATGCTCATGGACCAGCCGTCGCCGATGGCGTGGTGCATGCACAGGAGCAGCACGTGCTTCTCTTCGCCCAGCTTCAGGAGCGTGAGGCGCGCCAGCGGCCCCGTGGCGAGGTCGAAGGGCTTCAGCGCGTCCTCGCTCGCGAACCGCACCGCCTCTGTCTCACGGGTGTCGTCAGGCAGGCCCGTCAGATCCACCACCGACAGGACTCCGGTGGGGGCAGGGTGCACGTGCTGGCGGGGCTCACCGTCGTGCGCTTCGAAGGTGGTGCGCAGCGCTTCGTGGCGTTCCACCAGCGCGTCGAAGGCCTGCTGGAGCGCGGGCACGTCCACCGCGCCGGACAGCCACAGCGCCGTGGGCATGTTGTAGAGCGCGCTGCCCGGGTCGAGCTGATCGATGAACCACAGCCGCTGCTGCGCGAACGACAGCGGGTGCGGACCAGGGCTCGTCGCGGGCCGCAGCGGCGGAAGGGTGTTGGCCTCCGGTGCATCCGGCAGCCGCTGGGCGAGCGCCGCCACGGTGGGGGACTCGAACAACGCGCGGACGCCCACGTCCACGCCGAAGCGGGCTCGGATGCGGGACACCAGCTGTGTGGCCAGGATGGAGTGGCCGCCCAGTTCGAAGAAGTGGTCGTTGCGGCCCACGACGGGCACGTTCAACAGCTCCTCCCACAGCGAGGCCAGGGCCACCTCCGCGGGGGTCGCTGGGGCCTCGTACGAGCGCGCGGCGCGCCACTGTGCTTCCGGCGAGGGCAGCGCCTTGCGGTCCACCTTGCCGTTGGGCGTCAGCGGCAGGGCGGGCAGGGTGACGAAGGCGGACGGCACCATGTACTCCGGCAGGTGCCGGCGCAGGTGCTCGCGCAGTCCTTCCGTGT
>NZ_RAWC01000104.1:0-29326 GCF_003611685.1 Corallococcus sp. CA049B
CCACCACCACCAGCCGCTCCACCTCCGCGCGCTCGCGCTCCACGCGGGCGCGGCCTCCTCCACGGGGTGATGCACGGCGGCGGGCGCGGGCTCCGGCTCCGGCTCGGCGACAGGGCCCCGGCGCGCGAGCAGATCCGGATCCTGCGGATCCAGGAGCTCAATCTGCGTCCACACGCCGTCGGACTCAGCCGTGCGGCCGCGCTCCTGGTGGATCTTCGCGAGCTCCTTGTAGACGGACACCGTCTTGGAGACCTGGCCCAGCCCCTGGAACGCCTGGGCCAGCAGCGTCAGCGTCTCCACGTCGCGGCCATCCGCCTTGAAGCACACCTGGAGCTTGGCGAGCGCGCGCTTCTGGTCGCCGCGCTGCAGGTACGACGCGGCCAGCTCCTTCGCGAGCGGGAGGTTGTCCGGCTCCAGCGCGGAGAGGCGCTCCGCGACGCGAAGCCAGTCATCCGCCCGGGCGTTGCGCTTGAGGTACTCCGCGGCGCGCTTGAACTCCTGCGCCGCTTCCTTCGTCATGTTCTCGCGCGCGTACAGCTCCGCGAGCTTGATCTTCGACGCCACGTTCTCGGGGTCGAGATCCACCATCTTCTTCAGCGTGTCGAGGCTCGACTTGGTGTCGCCCGCCTTGTCGTAGTGGTTGGCGACGATCTGGAAGTACGCCATCGCCTCCGACATCAAGCCCAGCTGCTGGTGCAGCTCCGCCAGCTTGAGGTTCACCTCCAGCAGGTTCGGGTTGAGCTTGAGGACCTGCTTGTAGAGGGCGACGGCCTTGAGGAAGAAGCCGTCCGAGGAGTAGCTCTCCGCGACCTTGGTGAAGAAGTGCGCCGCCTGCGCGTTGTCGTTCTTCTTCTGGTACAGCTCCCCCATCTTCTGGAGGACCCGGATGTCCTTCGGGTCGACCTCCAGGACCTTCTGATACTCCTTGATGGCTTTGTCGTACGCGCCCTTCGCGACCAGCTTCGCGGCGGCTTCGATGATCTTGTTCTTGTCCATCGAGCGTGCGCTTCCGGCAGGCAGAAACCCCGAGGAACTTCGCGGGTTTCAGTCCTTCTCTGGGGGGGAGCATCGGAGGCTAACGGAATCCTCCGATGCGGGTCAAGAAACAGCCTGCCCTCCCCCAGGGATGGATCACCCGCCTGGACGCTCGCACGCCCGGCGGGTTTTCCACGCCTTCACGGCCAAGCGCTACGGCGTCTCTTCCACGGCCTTCTTCAGCCGGCGCGAACCCGTCTCGCTCGCCAGCAGGCGCTCCACGAAGCGGGTGTCGTAGTTGCCCTCCTGGAAGGACTCCTCCGCCAGTGCGGCCCGGTGGAACGGGATGTTGGTGCGGATGCCCTCCACGACGTACTCGGAGAGCGCGCGCTGCATGCGGCGGATGGCCGTCTCGCGGTCCTCCGCGTGGACAATCAGCTTGGACAGCAGGCTGTCGTAGTGCGGCAGCACCGTGTAGTTCTCGTACGCGGCGGAGTCCACACGCACGCCGTAGCCGCCCGGCACGCTGTAGCCCGTGATCTTGCCCGGCCACGGCGCGAAGGTGACGGGGTCCTCCGCGTTCACGCGGCACTCGATGGCGTGCCCGCGGATCTGCACGTCCTCCTGCTTGAAGCGCAGGGGGTGCCCGTAGGCCATGCGGATCTGCTCACGGACCAGGTCCACGCCCATGACCAGCTCCGTCACGGGGTGCTCCACCTGGATGCGCGTGTTCATCTCCATGAAGTAGAACTCGCCGCGCTCGTCGAGCAGGTACTCGATGGTGCCCACGTTGTTGTAGCGGATCTTGCGCATCGCGGCGACGGACACCTCGCCCATGCGCTTGCGCAATTCCGGCGTGAGCGCGGGCGACGGGGCCTCCTCGATGAGCTTCTGGTGCCGCCGCTGCACGGAGCACTCACGCTCGTTGAGGTGGATGACGTTCCCGTGCTCGTCCGCGACGATCTGGATCTCGATGTGGCGCGGCTTCTCCACGTACCGCTCGATGTAGAGGTCGCCGTTGTTGAAGCTGGCCAGGGCCTCCGCCTGCGCGGTGGAGAACGCCTGCGCGAGCACTCCCGGCTCGCGGACGATCTTCATGCCCTTGCCGCCACCGCCCGCCGCCGCCTTCAGGATGACCGGGAAGCCGATCTCCTTGGCGAAGGCCTCCGCCTCGCGCGGATCCTTCACCACGCCGGGGCTGCCCGGGAGCAACGGCAGGCCGGCCTCGCGGGCCGCGGCGCGCGCGCGCACCTTGTTGCCCATCAGCCGCAGCATCTCCGGGCGCGGGCCAATGAAGCGGATCTTGCAGTTCTCGCAGACCTCCGCGAACTCGGCGTTCTCCGACAGGAAGCCGTAGCCCGGGTGGATGGCGTCCGCGCGCGTGATCTCCGCCGCGGAGAGCAGCTGCGGCACGTTGAGGTAGCTCTCCTTGGACGGAGGCGGCCCGATGCAGACGGCCTCGTCCGCGAAGCGCACGTGCAGCGCGTTGGCGTCAGCGGTGGAGTGCACCGCCACGGTGGCGATGCCCAACTCACGGCATGCGCGGATGACCCGCAGGGCAATCTCCCCGCGGTTGGCGACCAGTACCTTCTTGAACACGGCCGTGCTCCTAACGCGAGGGCCTGGGGCGCGTCCCGCCCTGACGGGGCCGGACGCGCCTGACGGGTCAGCAGACTCAGGCCGGCTCGATGCGGAACAGCGCCTGGCCGAACTCCACCGGGCGACCGTTCTCCACGAGGACCTCGGCGATGCGGCCGGAGACCTCGGACTCGATTTCGTTCATCAACTTCATCGCTTCCACGATGCAGAGCACCTGGCCCTTGCGCACCACCGTGCCCACGTCCACGAACGGGGGCTGATCCGGCGCGGGGGTCCGGTAGAACGTCCCCACGAAGGGACTGGTTACCTGGTGGCCCGGCTTCTCCGCGGGCTTCTCCGGCGCCGCGGCAGCGACGGAAGCCGCGGGCGCGGCGGCGGGCGCCGCACGGGGCGCTGCCGGAGCGGCGTACTCCACCGGCGGCGACACCGTCACCCCGGGGCCCGAGGGCGCCGTGTGGTGGACGATGGTCGTCTCCGGCGCGTGGCCGCGGCGGATGTAGAGCTTCTCCGGGCCCTTCGTCCACACCAGCCGGGTGACGTCGGAGGCCTCCAGGATTTCGACGATCTGCCGGAGGGCCTCCACGTCCAGCGACGTGGTGCCCGCATCCCGCCCGGAGGCCGCTCCCGAGGACTCGGCCGGCCGGGTTGCCTTGCGCTTCGTTGCCATTCAGACCCCTCCCGGGTCGCCAGGTGAAGGGAAGCCGCTCTCAGCCGCCGGTGGCCACGCGGGTGAGGTACTTGCCACCTTCACGCGTGTCGATCTTCAGCACGTCGCCCTCGTTGATGAACAGGGGCACGTTGACGGTGTAGCCGGTCTCCAGCGTGGCGGGCTTCATCGCGCCGGACACGGTGTCGCCGCGCACGCCCGGGTCGCACTTGGTGACCTTGAGGTCCACGGAGTTCGGCAGGCCCACGTTGATGGCCTTGCCGTTCCAGAAGAGGATCTCGACGTCCAGGTTCTCCTTCAGGAAGTTGACCGACTCCCCGAGGCCTTCCTTGGTCAGGAAGGTCTGCTCGAAGGTCTTCTTCTCCATGAAGTGGTACTCGTCACCCTGGACGTACAGGAACTGCATGTCCTTGGACTCGATGTCCGGGGTGCCCACCTTGTCGCCGGACTTCAGCGTGGGCTCCAGGACGCGGCCGTCCAGCAGGCTGCGGATCTTCGTGCGGGTGAAGGAGGAGCCCTTCCCAGGCTTGACGTGCTGGAAGTACTCGATGACGTACGGCTTGTCCTCCCACAAGATCTTCAAACCATTGCGGAATTCAGACGTATCGACAAACCCGGCCATGGGACCGACTCCTGGGACGAACGTAAAGGCGAAAGTCCGGGGTGTCTAGCCCATGCCCTGGTTCCTGCAAAGAGGAAAGCGGAGGCACGCTGCGTCGCCGGGCAGGCTCGACAAGCTCCTGCCCGAGCGGACGTGCGCGGCTACAGCTCCGCCTTCACCTGCGGCGCGGTGACGCGCAGGACATAGCGCCCCTTGCCGAAATTCCCATCCGCGCGCAGCGCCAGCACCAGGAAGTACTCCGGCGTCAGCATGCGCATCACGGTGAGGACCTTCTCGCTGTTGACGGACACCTCGGTGACGGTGCCCGTCTTCAGGGACTCGGCCGCGTTCTTCAACTGCGTGAGCAGGTTGGCGTACTCCACCCAGGTGCCGGACACGTCCAGCTCCGTGGCTTCGTCCTTCTGGAACGTCTCCACGGAGATGCCGTCGAAGCCCATCACGCTGCACGCGAGGGCCCCGTCCACCTGGTTCACCACCGCTTCGAGGTGCGTGCGGAAGGCCATCTAGGCCCCGCCGTCCGCGCCCGCCGCGCCGGGCTGGCACGAGGGATACTGGTTGTCCTGACCAATCCCCGAACCACACGGGCCCGCGGGGATCTCAGGCGCCGCGCTCCCGACGCAGGGCGGGAGCGTGACGGCCGTATTGGCGACGTCGATGCCGTAGACGACCTCGTTCGACTCGAACTTCTTGCCGCCCGCGGCGAACTTGCCCGTGAGCTGAACGGTGACCCGCACCGTGGCCGTCGTGGTCCCGGACAGCGCGGTCCGCAGGGCCGCCGTGGCTTCCGAGGTCATCAGGTTGACCACCATCCGGTTCTCGTCGGACGCGGGGTTGATGACCGCCGTGTAGGGAATCTCTCCGTCGGGGATGTTGATGCTCGGCGTCGAGGAGTAGGACAGCTTCAGCGTGTCCACGAAGGCGCTGGCGGACCCACCGACGTCGGTATCCGGCTCCAGCGGAACGCCGTTCACGTCGATGGGCGTGCTCGTGTAGCTCGACTTGACGACGAGCCCCAGCACGTAGGCGCTCCGGTAGGCCAGGTTGAGCGAACCATTCGCGATGCCGGTATCGTCGGGGCCGAAATCGCAGCTCTCATCCGGCTGGATGGTCTGGAGGATCTGGACGACGGGGGCGCTTTCAGAGCACGAGCAGAGCCCGAGCGACAGGGCCGCCGCGATGAAGAAGGGCTTCATTGGAGTGTCTCCCAGTCAGGCGCGGTGCCGTTAGAGGCTCTGCGCGATGGTCTGCCGGTTGAGGATGCGGGGCGTGATGAAGATGAGCAGTTCCTGCCGCGTGTCCGTCTCCAGGGTGCTCCGGAAGAAGAAGCCGAGCACGGGAATCTTCGACAGGAAGGGCACCGAGTCGGACGAGGTGCTGCCGCGGCGCACGTAGATGCCGCCGATGACCGTCGTGTCGCCATCCTTCACCAGCACCTGGGTGTTGGCCTCCTTGCGCTGGATGGACGGCTGGCCGTTGGCACCGGTGTTGGACGGGTCCGGCTGGTTGTTCTGCGCCGCGATGGACATGAGGATGCTGCCGTCCTGGGTGATGTGCGGCGTGACTTCCAGCGACAGGCGCGCTTCCACGAAGGTCGTGTTCACGCCGCCGGCCGACGTCTGGCTGAACGGGATGGACAGACCCTGGCTGATGCGGGCCGTGTTGTTGTCCAGCGTGGTGACCTTGGGCGACGAGATGGTCTTCACCGTGCCCTCGGACTCCGCCGCGGACAGGCGCAGGTTGAGCTGCACGGCGCCGCCCGCGGAGCCGAAGGCGAAGCCCATGGCGCCACCGAGGCCCTGACCCACCGCCGCCGGCAGGTTCACCGCGAAGTTGGGCTGGGCCGGAACGCCCGCCGCCGAGCCACCCGCGCCGCCCGTGACACCGACGGTGCTGGGGAAGATGAGGCCGGTCGGGTTGCCGGACGCGGCCGACAGACGCGTCTGACCGCCCCACTGCACGCCCAGGTTGCGGCTGAAGGAGGTGCTCGCCTCCACGATGCGGCTCTCGATGAGGACCTGCGGCGTCTGCGTGTCCAGGCTGCGCACCAGGGCGCGCGCCTTCTCCGTGTTGGAGCGGATGTCCTTGATGATGAGCACGTTGGTGCGCACGTCCACCGTCACCGTGCCACGCTCGCTGAGCACGTCCTTCACGCGCGCCGACATGTCAGCGGCCACCGCGTAGTTCACCGGCACCAGGCTGACCAGCAGGTCCTCCTGCTGCTGCAGCGACTTCTTGCGCTCCTGGCGCAGCCGCGCCTCCTCTTCCAGCGTCTTCAGCGGCGCGATGCGGATGATGTTGCCCACCTGCTCCTGGCCCAGCTGCTTGGTGCGCAGGATGAGGTCCAGCGCCTGGTCCCAGGGCACGTTGCGCAGGCGGATGGTCACCCGGCCCGACACGTCGTCGGCGACGACGATGTTGCGCTTGGAGATCTCCGCGATGACGCGCAGCAGGTTCTGGATGTCGATGTCCTTGAACTCGAAGGACACGCGCTTGCCGCGGTAGCGCGCCTGCTGGGGCGCGCCCTCCGCCGCGTACGCCGGGGCCTCCGCCGTGAAGCCGGCGGTGCGCTGGGTGACGGCCACCTCCTCCGTCTTCACGCCCTGCACGTCCAGCCGCCAGCTCAGGCTGTTGGCGCCCTGGGTGACGTTCTCCTCGATGGCGCCGTCCGCGGCGACCACCAGGCGCACCTTGCGGCCCTCACCCGGCACGCTGAAGGCGCTGATCATCTTCACCGGCGTGTCCAGCGCGCTGGTGTCCAGGCTGCGCTCCAGCTTCTTGGGCAGCCGCGCGTTCTCCAGCGTCAGCACCGCGCTGCGCGGATCCGGCCGGTCCACCTTCCACGCCGTCGCGCCGGACAGCTTCAGCTGCACGCGACCGCCCGAGGGGCTCTCGTCGAAGGACAGGTCCTTGACCTCCACCACCGCCGGCTGCGGCGCGGCCTGCGCCACCGCGGGCTGGGGCTTCGCCGGCTCCTGCACGGGCAGGGGCTGCGGGCGCAGGGGCTCCGTCTCCGCCACCGCGTCGCGCGGCTGCGAGGGCTTGGACTTGCGCGCCACCGCGCCGCCCAGCACCACTTCCAGGCCGCGCTCGGCGCGGTCCACGCGGTAGGCGGGCATGTCGCCCCTGGCCACGAGCACCAGGCGCACCTTGTCCTCGTGGGCGCCCACGCGCACGTCCTTGAGCAGGTTGCCCTTCACCTTGGGCGCCTTCGCGCTCAGGCCCACGCCGTACACGTCCACGGCCAGGCGCGGCGGGTCCACCAGCTCCAGGACCTCGTAGCGGGCGATCTCGCCGTCCGCGGCGACGCGCAGCGACTCGCCGTCCAGCGACAGCCGGGTGATGCGCTGGGCCGGGTGGGCCACCTCGCGCTCATCCGCCTCCGTGGCGACGACGTTCTCACGGCCCGGCGCCTGGGACGGGGCGGCCTTGGAGGACGTCCCCTCCTCCGGCACCACCGCCACCATCGCCTCCACCACCGGCGCGGGCTCGGCCTTCACCGGCGCGGCGGCGACCGCCTGCGCGGGCTCGGCGGGCTTCGCTTCGGCCGGAGCCCGCGGAGCCTGGGCGGTCGCGGCGGCGGGGGCCACCGGAGAGCCGTCCACGGAGATGACCACGCGGTTGCCTTCCGCGCGGACGTCGTACTGGGAGGCCTGATCGAGCGCCACCAGCACGCGGCCCACGCTGGCGCGCGCGTCGGAGAACTGGGCGGCCACCACGCCGGACACCGGACCGGTGCCGTCATGGTGCCCCTTGATGCCGGTGGCGTCCGCGGACGACAGGTCCACCACCAGCCGCTCCGGCCCGCTGAGCCGGAAGACGGTGAAGGTGGGCGGCCGGGTCCCGGTCACCACGACCTGGGCACCGGCTCCCGTCCGGGACACCTGCAGGTCCCTCAGCGTATTGAGATCCGCGCCGTACACCTTGGCGCTTGCCAGGACGACCGCCCATGCGGTCGCCATGAACCACTTGCCCCTCGTCACAGCGCTCTGCTCGAGCATGCGTCCCCTCAACAAGTTGGAAGCGGGCGACGACTGCCCGCGGGCGCGCCGTGGGGCGCTACTCCCAGTTCTTGCCCGTCATCAAATTGTAGGCGGGGTCCTTCACGCCATCCGCCTTGAGCTGGAGACTCACCGGATTGCTGATGAGCTCGCCCTTGGCGCCCGTGAAGACCTCGGTGACGGTGACCGAGTCCCGGAGAATCTGTGTGACCTTGCCGCCCTGGCGCCCCACGCGGGTGTTGCGCCGGACGATGTGGCCGCGACCCAGGGGGTCCTCGACCATCGCCAGCGGGCTGGCATCCCCCGTGACGACCGCCACCAGCTTGAGCTGGTCGAGGTCGAACACGCACAGGGGTTCGTTGCAGGCCCGCTCCGGTGCGTCACGCGCCACCGGCCCGAGCTCCTCCAGCGGACTGCGGAACGGATCCCGCTTGCCCACCGGACTGTAGGTGTAGACGAACGTTGGCGCCGCCGACGCCTCGGTCTTCTCCGCGACCGGGGCCGGCGCGGGGGCGGCGGCCTTGGCAGGAGCAGGGGGTGAGGCCTTGGGCGTGTCCGAACAAGCGGACAGGGTCAGCGCCATCACCGCAGCGGTCATCGTGGACTTGAACGTCTTCATCCGCGTCATCCCTTGTCGCCCTTGTTGCCGGGCGGATCAAGTTTCTAGTTGCTCTTCTTCTTCTTGTCGGTGGCCTTCGTGGCGGTGGCCTTCGTGTCGACGAACCGGAACGTCGTCGCCAGGAAGCTGCTCTGCAGGACCACCTTCTCGTTCTTCAGGGCCGCGCCATCGAGCTTGATGTTGTTGACGTTCACGATGCGGCGCATGTTCGCCATCTCCTGCAGGAACATGGCGATCTCGTGGTAGTTGCCGCTCACCGTCATCTTGATGGGGATGCGCGCGAAGAACTCGGTGCCCTCGACGTACTCCTTGCCGGGCTCCACGCGGGCGATCTCCAGGCCGGACTTCTTGCCGATGTCGTTGATCTGCGCGAGCAGCTCCTCCATGTCGCGCCGCTCCGGCAGCTCCGTGAGGGCCTCATTCAGCTTCTGCTCGAGCACGTCCATCTCACGGCGGCGCTCGTTGAGGTTCTGGGCGATCTCGCTCTTCTCCGCGAGCTCCTGATCGAGCTTCCGGCGGTCCGCCGCGCGGCGGGCGATGTTCTCGTCCGTGGGCTTGATGAAGGAGAAGAAGTTGCCCACGGTCAAGATGATGACGATGGCCGCGAGCCCGCCGAACTTCGCCGCGGGGGGGGCCTTCGCCAGTTGATCCAGGTATTTTTCCATGACAGGGGTCCTTCGCCGCCAATCAGATGGCGTAGTTGGCGGTGAGGGTGAGCTTGAAGTCGACGAACGTCGCCGCGCCGGGGGTGGTGCCCTTGGACTGCACGGCGTTGGTCAGCTCGACGTTGCCGAAGAAGGGCTTGATCTCGTTCGCGGAGAACTCCTCCACGCTGGCGGTCTCCGTGTTGAAGAGCTCCACGCGAGACGTCTTGCTGGCGGTGCGGCCCTGATCCACCAGGCGCCCCATGCCCTTGGGCGTCCACACCATGCTGCCCAGGCCGCGCATCAGCTCCGCGACCTCGTCGTGGCTGACGGCCGAGCCGTCGATGGTGACCCGGTTGGACGCCTCGACGAAGTTCTTGAGCCAGACCTTCTT
Source organism: Corallococcus sp. CA049B (assembly GCF_003611685.1). NCBI lineage: Bacteria > Pseudomonadati > Myxococcota > Myxococcia > Myxococcales > Myxococcaceae > Corallococcus > Corallococcus sp. CA049B. The sequence continues at coordinate 9,519 of NZ_RAWC01000104.1, forward strand.
GGGGATGGCCGAGGACAGCGCGTCCATCATGCGCACCGGCCCGTTGCGGCCCTTGCGCAGCGTGTCCAGCACCGCGAGCTTCTTCTCCACTTCCGTCTTGCGGGCGTTGATGTTGGTCACCTCGCCGATGACCTTCTCCAGCTCCGCGATCTTCGCCTTCGTCTGGGCGATGCCCTGGTTGGCCCGCTGCAGCTCGTCGTCGCGGTTCGCGTACCAGGCGTAGTTGCCGATAACGGCGGCGATCAGGACCGCGGCGTAGAGGGCCAGGATCTGCCGGCCCATCTCCCGCTTCTTCACCGCCCGGACGGGCAGCAGGTTGATTCGGATCATCATGTGCGTGATTTCCTCGTGGCCAGAGCGGTATCAGCCCAGCTTGTCGCCCGGGCGCCGGAGCGCCAGTCCCACTGCCACCGCGGCCATGGGCGCCACGTCCATGATGAACGCGGGGTCGAACTTGCGGTTGTCCACTTCAATCTTCCGGAACGGGTTGAGGATCTCCACCGGCACGCCGGTTCGCGCCTCAATGGTCTTGAACAGGGCGGGGATCTTCGCGGTGCCGCCGGACAGGTAGACCTTGGTGAAGTTCGAGTCCGCGGCGGTGCCCGCGTAGAAGTCCAGCGAGCGCTGGATTTCACCGGCCACCTGCTCCGCCACGCTGGAGAGCACGCGCTCCACGTCCTGCGGCACGACGGCGTCCGCGTCCGCGCGGTTGCCGCCGATCTTCAGCGCCTCCGCCTCCTCATAGGAGACGTTGAGCTGCTTCTGGATCTCTTCGGTGAACTGGTTGCCGCCGATGGTCACGTCACGGGTGAAGACGGTGACGCCGTTGGCGATGATGTTGATGTTCACCACGGAGGCGCCGGCGTTGATGAGGACGACGGTCTCCTTGTCCGGCAGCTCGTAGTTCGTGGAGAACATGTTCTGGACGGCGAACGCGTCCACGTCCACCACCACCGGGGCCAGTCCGGCCTCGGAGACCACGGTGGTGTAGTCGTTGATCATGTCCTTCTTGGCGGCGACGAGCAGCACGTCCATCTGGCCGGTGGCGTCGTTGCCGCCGCCGTCCAGGATCTGCGTGTCGATGTTCACGTCCTTCACGTCGAAGGGGATGTACTGCTCCGCCTCCCACTGGATGCTCTCCTCGAGCTCTTCCTGGCTCATGCGGGGCATCTGGATCTTCTTGATGATGACCGAGTGGCCGGACACGCCGATGGCGACGTCCTTGCCCTTGACCTTCAGCTCGGACATCAGCTCCTGCACGGCCTGCACGATGGCCGTGGAGTTCATCAACGCGCCGTCCACGATGGCCTCGGGAGGCAGCGGCTTCATTCCGAAGCTCTGGAGCGCGTAGCCGACTTCACCGCGCTTGCGCTGCTCCTTGAGCATGATCATCTTGATCGACGTCGACCCGATATCCAGCCCGAGTGCCAGTTTGCCCTTCGCCATGCGTAACTCCATCGGAGAGGGCGCCAGCGTAGCACCGGCTTGATACCCCTCCTAAAAAGTGCTTGGCGCCCGGCCGCCCTGCGGACGGGAGAGCGCCGTGAAAGCCAGCCACGACCGCGCCCCCAGGCCCACCGTCGCGGAGGCCCGATTTTCCGGCCCCGGCGGCGTTCCGTCAAATCGCGCCGGAGGATTCCTCCAGGGTTGCCCGCCGGGCGTCTCCCCTGCCCTCAGGTCCGGGCACCCTCCGCGTCCGGGTCGATGCCGTACTCCTTGATCTTGTAGAGGAGCGCCCGGTGGCTGATGTCCAACACCTCCGCCGCCCGGGTGCGGTTGCCCTTCGTGCGCCGCAGCGCCGCCCGGATGTAGGACTCCTCCAGCTCCCGGATGGCGCGCTTGAGCGACAGGTCGCTCCCGGCCTGTAGCGGCGGAGCCGTCCCGGCCGGGGCGGGTGCGGAAGCCGCCCACAGCTTTTCCGGCAGGCTGCCGGGCGCGATGTGGGTGCCTTCCGCGAGCAGCACCGCGCGCTCCATGGCGTTCTCCAGCTCGCGCACGTTGCCCGGCCAGGCGTAGGCCGTCATCAGGGCCTCGGCCTCCGGGGTGAAGCCCTCCACCGGAGGCTCGCGGTTGAGGTCGCGGTTGAAGCGCTGGAGGAAGGCGCGGGCGAGCAGCGGGATGTCCTCGCGGCGCTCGCGCAGGGGCGGCAGGGTGAGGTTCACGACGTTGAGGCGGTAGTAGAGGTCCTCGCGGAAGTCGCCCTGGGTCACCAGCTTGCCCAGGTCGCGCAGCGTGGCGGCCACCACGCGCACGTCCACGCGCTCCACGCGGCTCTCTCCCACCGGGCGGATCTCCCCCTCCTGCAGCACGCGCAGGAGCTTCACCTGCGCGCCCAGGGGCAATTCGCCCACCTCGTCGAGGAAGAGCGTGCCGCCGTCGGCCTCCGCGAACAGGCCCCGGCGGGCGGTGCGCGCGTCGGTGAAGGCGCCCTTCGCGTGGCCGAACAGCTCGCTCTCCAGCAGGCCGTGGGGGATGGCGCCGCAGTTGACGGCGACGAAGGGCATGGCGGCGCGGCGGCTCTTTCCGTGCAGCTCGCGCGCGATGAGCTCCTTGCCCGTGCCGCTCTCTCCGGAGATGAGCACCGTGGTGTCCACGGGCGCCACGCGCGCCACCTGCTTGAGCAGCGCCTGGAGCGCGGCGCTGTGCCCCAGGATGTGGCTACCGGAGGCGCCGGGGAGCCGGGCCTCGTGCAGCCGGCGGTTCTCGCGGACCAGCCGCTCGCGCTCCTCCGCCTTGCGCAGGACGAGGACGAGCTCCTCCGGCTTGAAGGGCTTCTGGACGTAGTCGTAGGCGCCCGCCTGCACCGCCTCCAGCGCCTGCTCCTGGGAGCCGTACGCGCTCATCACCACCACGGTGAGGCCCGGATGCTCCGCGAGCGCGGCCCTGAGCACCGACAGCCCGTCGCGCTTGGGCATGCGCACGTCCGTCACCAGGACGTCGTAGGCGCGCGTGGACAGCTCGCGCAGGGCCTCGTCCCCGTCGGCGACGGCGCGCACGTCGTAGCCCTTGTCGGTGAGCACCAGGGTGAGGATGTGGCGGATGGACGGCTCGTCGTCAGCGACGAGGACGGTGCGGAAGAGGGGCATGGGGGATGCCCATCATATGCCGTCCGGCCCCGCCGTCAGGTCGCTGGCAGCGACAGCCGGAAGCACGCGCCGCCGCCCGCCCCGTCGCGCGCGTCCAGCCGGCCGCCCATGCCCTGGGCCAGGTTCAGGGACACCGCGAGTCCCAGGCCCGTGCCCTGCCGGCCCTTGGTGGTGAAGAACGGCTCGAAGAGGTGCGCTCTCACCTCCGGAGACAGGCCCGGGCCGCTGTCCTCCACCTCCACCAGGACGAGCGCGTCCTCGCGCCGGGTGGAGACGCGCACGCGGCCCTCGCCCCCCATGGCCTGGGCGGCGTTGAGCAGCAGGTTGATGAGGATCTGCGACAGGGGGCCCGGATCCGCGCGGGCCAGCAGGCCGGGCGCCACGTCCAGGGTGACCTCCACCCGGTCCAGCTCCGGCCCGGCGCGCACCAGCCGCATGCACGTCTCCACCACCTGCCCCACGTCCACCGGCCCGGGCTGGGGGCTGGCCGGGCGGCCCAGGTCCAGGAGCCCCCGCACGATGCGGTCGATGCGCAGGACCTCATGGTCGATGCGCTCCAGGAAGTCCTTGAGCTCCGGCGCCTGCGCCCTGGCGCGGGCCAGGGAGAGGTAGCCCAGGATGCCCGCCAGCGGATTGCCCACCTCGTGCGCCACGCCCGCGGCCAGCTTCCCCACCGTGGCCAGGCGCTCGGAGGCTACGAGCTCCGTCTGCGCCCTCGCGAGCCGGGCGTTCGCCTCGCGCAGCGCCTCCAGCTGCGCGCGCGTGAGGGCCTGCTCCTGGCGCAGCGCCTCCGCCATGCGCTGGAGCTCGCGCTGGATGCGCGACAGGAGCGGCCCCCCCTGCCCGGAGAGCGGCACGTCCAGTTGGAGCCGGCCCAGCTGCTCCACGGACTTCTCCATGGCGCGCAGCGGGCGGCCCACCGCCAGGTACAGCACGCCATAGGCCAGCAGCGTCAGCACCAGCAGATCCAACCCCAGCGCCAGCGGCAGGAAGGCGCGGATCCGCGCGAGGCTCTCCATGTCCAGCGACCCCGGCAGCGCCAGCCGGCGCGCCGTGTCCAGCAGGCGGATGAGCACCGGCTGCAGCGTCAGCCACGACAGGCCCGTGGACAGCGAGCCCAGGAGGAACGCCACGCTGGCGATGCGCCACTTCATCCCCGCACCGGCGCGGGGTGCTTCACCGCGCCCCTCCGAGCATCATCGCCACCTCCGGGGACAGCACGCGCGCGAGCAGCGGCCCCAGGAGCATCAGCTCCAGCCCCGCCAGCGCCAGCCATGGCCCGAACGGGATGTTGGTGACCCCGGGCTCCCACTGATCCTCCCCCGTCTCCTCGTCCAGGGTCACGTCCGGGATGTCCTGCAAGAGCAGGCACGGAATCACCAGCGCCACCCGCTTCCACCAGGGCAGTCCGGGCTTCGTGAACTCCCACGTCATCGTGGACGCGGGCTCCTCCGGCTCCTCCCCGGCAGGGGCCTTGGACGGATCCTCCTTCTCCTCGCCGCGGGGGCCTGCCCGGCCCGTGAGGGCGAGCATCGCCACGCCCACGATGGAGCCCTGGAGCGACGAGAAGAAGAGGATGCCGAGCAGCGACTGCCAGCCGAGGAACGCGCCCAGCAGCGCGACGAGGAACTTGTCCCCGCCGCCCAGCGCCTCCCTCTTGAAGACCTTCCAGCCCACGTACTCCATGAAGCGGAAGGTGAGGAAGCCCACCGTCGCGCCCACCACCGCGTCCACCACCGCGTCCTGGCCCAGGGGAATGGCCAGCACGATGCCCGCCACGATGCCCGGCACGGTGAGCGACAAGGGCAGGATCCAGTGCTCCAGATCAATGAAGGTGAGCGGCACCAGCAGGAACACCAGCACCAGCGCGGGCACCAGCGCGTACGTCCAGTCAAAGCGCTTGAGGCACGCGAGGAAGAGCAGCCCCGTGAGCAGCTCCACCAGGACGTAGCGCGGGGAGATGCGCGTGCCGCAGCCGCGGCACTTCCCGCGCAGCCCCAGCCACGACAGGACGGGGATGTTCTCGTACCAGGAGAGCACGTGCCCGCACCTGGGGCAGCGGGACCCGGGGCGCACGATGCTCAGCCCTTCGGGCACCCGTGCGATGACGACATTGAGGAACGAGCCGATGCACAGGCCGAGGATGAACAGGAAGAGGATGAAGAGGGGCTCGGCCCAGCCCGGCGCGTAGGTGAACGTCACGGGGCCGGAATCCTACCCGCCGCTTCCGAAGCTGGCGACTGCGCGATGGAGGACGAAAACCGTCAGCGTCAGTGACAAAAATTGGCAGGCCCGCGGGTGATCCACCCCCTGCTGGGGCCGCCTGCCCTGGGAATCCCGGTGGTTGGGCGAAGTGTTCGGACTGGCACTCTTCATGCTAAGAGTTCGCACGTCGTTCAACCCCCCTCTGCCTGCCGCGGAGTTCCCAAACATGATGAACCGTCTCTTCCGGAAGAAGGGTGGCTTCACCCTCATCGAGCTGATGATCGTGGTCGCCATCATCGGCATCCTGGCCGCCATCGCCATCCCGAACTTCATCCGCTTCCAGGCGAAGTCCAAGCAGTCGGAGGCGAAGACGAACCTGAAGGCCATCTTCACGGCCCAGAAGGCGTACTTCGGAGAGAAGGACAAGTACCAGGTGAACTTCACGGTCATCGGCTTTGATCCCGAGGCCGGCAACCGCTACAGCTACGGCATGGCCACGGGCTGCGCCGCCCCCGTCGACGCGACCCCCACGGCTCGTCGCGCTGGCGCCATCGCCGGCTGCATCGGCCAGGACGCGCTGAAGTTCCCCACGGCGCCGGCCGCCGCGGACGCCGTCAACGCGGTGGGCGTGAACCCGGACATCGACACGTGCCCGAACTGCTCGTTCAACGCGTCGGCGATCGGCAACGTGGACAACGATCCCGAGGGTGACACCTGGGGCATCACGTCCGCCACGGTCGCCGGTGAGGCCACCGTGCAGAACCCCTGCGGCATCGACGAGGACACCCCGAACGGCCTGAACCTGGTCGCGGGCGAGCCCACCAACGCGTTCAACGACGTGAGCTGCGGCGGCTAATCCGCTGCACGCCGTGCAAGCCTGCCGGGCTCGCTTCATTTGATTCACCGAAGCGGCTCTGCATGGCACAATCAACGGGGCGCCCGGGCATTTCGGGCGTCCCGTTGTCGTTTCGTGAGGCCATGCGAAAGCTGCCCCTGCTGCGATTCGTTCCGGGACTGCTGCTGGTAGCCCTCCTGTCCGCGCCGCCCATCCCCCCGCGCAGGCAAGGTGGCGGTCCCCTGCTCCCACGCCCCGACCTGCTCAAGGCGCTGTTCACCGCGCAGAAGGGGCTGGTGACGGACTACTTCTGGATCCTCATGCTCAACCGCATTGGCAGCGCGGTCCGGGCGGAGGACTACCTCCACGTCTCCGACTACGCGGAGCTGGTGACGGACCTGGATCCGAAGTTCCGGCAGGCGTACCTCTACGGAGGCCTCACCATCCCCGTCTACACAGGCCAGGGCGGCTACCTCAATACGGCGGAGTCCACGGCCCTGTTGCGCAAGGGCGTGGCGAACGTCCCGCACGACCAGCCGCTGACCTTCCAGCTCGCGTACAACCTGATGTTCTTCGAGCGGAAGTACAAGGAGGCTGCGGACCTCATCCAGGAGATGTCCCGGTGGGAGGGTGCCCCGGCCTACTACGCCGCGCTCGCGACGCGGCTGTACGCGCAGTCCGGTGACTTCGACGCGAGCATGTCGTTGACCCTGGCGCTGCGCGACAGCGCGGAGGACGAGGAGTCGCGCGCCTTCTACGAGCAGCGCATCCAGGAGATCCAGCAGGAGCGCGTGCTCCGGGGCATCGACGCGGCCATCGCCCGCTACCGCGCCCGCGAGGGACGCCTGCCCGACACGCTGCCCGCGCTGGTGACCGCGGGCGACCTGCGCGGGCTTCCCGAGGATCCGCTGGGCGGGGAGTTCTTCCTGGGCGAGGACGGCCGGGCCTACTCCAACGCCTCCAGGTTCCGGCTGGAGCTCATCCAGGACGAGAAGGACGAAAGCGGCGAACGCATCCTGCCCAAGCCCCGCACGACCCAAGCGCCATGACGACACCCCATCCTGACGCCCCTCCCATCCTGGCCCAGGGGCTCGCCAAGACCTACAAGGTCGGCTTCTGGTTCAACCGCACCGTGCGCGCCCTGCAGTCGCTGGACCTCCAGGTGGGCGCCGGGCAGATCTACGGCCTGCTCGGACCCAACGGCGCGGGCAAGTCCACCACCATCAAGATTCTGATGAACCTGGTGCGCCCCAGCAGCGGGGGCGCGCGCATCTTCGGCCAGCCGGTGGATGCGGCCGCCACCCGGCGGCTGGTGGGCTTCCTGCCGGAGAACCCCGCCCCGTACGAGTACCTCACGGGCCGGGAGTTCGTGACGCTGGCCGGACAGCTCGCGGGCCTGAGCGGCCAGGAGCTGGACGTGCGCGTCAAGGAGGTCCTGGGCTCGGTGGAGATGGCGGGCGCGGAGAAGCTGCAGATCCGCCGCTACTCCAAGGGCATGGTGCAGCGCGTGGCGCTGGCCCAGGCGCTGGTGAGCCGGCCGAAATTGCTCATCCTGGATGAGCCGACGAGCGGGTTGGATCCGCTGGGCCGCCGCCAGATGCGCGACCTCATCCTGGCGGAGCGGGAGAAGGGCACCACGGTCCTCTTCTGCAGCCACATCATCCCGGACGTCGAGTCGCTGTGCGACCGGCTGGCGGTGCTCGTGGGCGGGCGGCTGGTGCGCGAAGGCAGCGTCCGGGAGCTGGTGTCCGCGCAGGTGCCCACCGTGGAGGTCGTGGTGGAGGGCCTGGCGCCGGACGCGGTGAAGGGGCTGGGCATTCCCCTGGAGTCGCTCCAGGCGCTCGATGGCCGCGTGCTGCTCCAGGTGTCGGACGTGGACACCCAGCGGCTCCTGAGCGGCGTGCTGGGCGCCGGGGGCCGGGTGAACCAGGTGCAGCCGGCGCGGTTCTCGCTGGAGCAGCTGTTCATGAACGCGCTCAAGGAGTCCGGGCGCGCGTCCACCGTGGGCGGGGAGATCAATACATGAGCGCCTTCAGCGCGATGATGTGGAATGGCTTTCGCGAGGCGCGCCGCAACCGGGTGACGGTGGTGGTGGGCGTGTTCGCCGCGGTGGTGCTGCTGTCCTCCACGCTGGTGACGGAGGTGACGGTCACCACGTTCGACCGCGTGCTGACGGACTTCGGCCTGGGGATGATGAGCATCATCCTCGTCTTCCTGGCGGTGTTCCTGTCGAGCAGCCTGCTCAGCCGCGAAATCGAGCGGCGCACCATCTTCCTGGTGGTGAGCAAGCCCGTGTCCCGCACGCAGTTCCTGCTGGCGCGGCTGGCCGGCACCATGCTGACGCTGGGCGCGCTGCTGGTGGCGATGACGCTCGTCTTCCTCAGTCAGCTGATGCTGTTCCGCGCGGACATCACCTCCACGCAGCTGCTGGCGAGCGCGGGGCTGTGGTTCGAGCTGCTCGTCATCAGCAGCGTGGGCATCCTCTTCTCCAGCTTCGCGGGCCCGGCGGTGTCGGCCATCGCCACCACGGGCCTGTACTTCACCGGGCACCTGACGGGCGACCTCTACGCCATCGCCAGCCGCTCGGAGAGCACGTTCATCCAGGTGCTGGGGAAGACCATCTATTACGCGCTGCCCAACCTGGAGCGGGTGAACTTCCGTCCGCAGGCCACGTACGCGCTGCCGGTGGACGCCAGCACCTTCCTGTCCGGCGCGGCCTACAGCGTCGCGTGGGCGGGCGTGCTCATCGCCCTGGCCACCGTCATCTTCGAGCGGCGCGACTTCCGCTGACGTGAGGCACGCTGGCCCCGGGCTTCAGGCCCGGGGCGTCGGCTCGTCCAGCTCTTCGGTGAGGCCGTGCTTGGCCAGCCGGTAGCGGAAGGAGCGGAAGGACAGCCCCAGGAGCTCCGCGGCGCGCGTCTTCACCCCTTGCGCCTGCTTGAGCGCGGCCAGCAGGTGGCGCCGCTCGCTGTCGTCCAGGTGGCGCTCCAGGTTGAAGCCCGCCCCCAGCGCGGGCTCGCCGGCCTCGCCGGAGCGGGCCTGGGGCTCCGCCTCGCCGCGCACCGTGGGCGGCAGCGTCGTGGGCCCCAGCAGGTCCGAGTCCGACAGCGTGGCCGCGCGCTCCACCATGTTCTGCAACTGGCGCACGTTGCCCGGGAACGCGTAGCGCTCCATCAGGGCCAGCGTCTCCGGGGCGAACCGCAGCCCCGGGCGGCCCAGCTCCTCCGCCAGGCGCGCCAGGAAGTGGGTCGCCAGCGGGGCGATGTCGTCCGGGCGCTCGCGCAGGGCGGGCAGCTCCAGGGTGATGACGTTGAGCCGGTAGAAGAGGTCCTCTCGGAAGCGCCCCGCCTTCACCTCCGCCTCCAGCCGGCGGTTGGTGGCGGCGATGACGCGCGCGTGGAAGGGGATCTCCGCCGCGCTGCCCACGGGCTTCACCTTGCGCTCCTGCAGCACGCGCAAGAGCTTCACCTGCGTGGACAGGGGCATCTCCCCCACCTCGTCCAGCATCACCGTGCCCTCGCCCGCGGACACCAGCAGGCCCGGACGTTCGTGCGTGGCGCCGGTGAAGGAGCCCTTCATGTGGCCGAACAGCTCGCTCTCCAGCACGCCCTCGTTGAGGGCGCCGCAGTTGAAGGGCAGGAAGGGCTGGGCGGCGCGCTGGCCGCGCAGGTGGATGGCCCGGGCCACCAGCTCCTTGCCGGTGCCGCTCTCCCCTGTCACCAGCACCGTGCTGCGCCCCGGGGCCACCTTCTCCACCAGGTGCCACAGCGCGCGCATGCGGGGGCTCGAGCCCACCATCAACCCGCCCAGGCCCGGCAGGAGCCGCTCCTTCAGCGTGAGGTTCTCCTGGCGCAGCGCGCGCTTCTCCAGCGCCTTGTGCACCAGCTGCCGCAGCTCCTCGTTGTCGAAGGGCTTGCAGATGTAGTCGTAGGCGCCCTCGCGCATGGCCTCCACCGCGGAGGAGGGCGTGCCGAAGGCGGTGATGAGCACCACCTCCGGCGGCTCCTTGCGCGCGCGCGCCGCCCGCAGCACGTCCAGCCCGCTGCCGCCGGGGCCCAGCTTCATGTCGGAGATGACCAGGTCCACGGAGTCCCGGGCCAGCACCTCGCAGGCGGCCGCCACCGCGGGCACGCTCGTCACCGCGTAGCCGTCCCGCACGAGCAGGATTTCGAGGTACTCGCGCATGGACAGCTCGTCGTCCACCACCAGCACATGGCCGCGCGGGCCCCCTTCATGGAGCGCGCTCACAGCGGCAACCCCACCAGGAACTCGGTGCCCTCTGCCGGGTGAGAGGTCACTCGGATGGTGCCGCCGTGCGCGCGGATGAGGGAGTGCGCGGTGGACAGGCCCAGCCCGGTGCCCCCGTTCCGCGTGGTGAAGAACGGTTCGAACAGGTGTCCCATCATCTCCTCCGTGATGCTGCCGGCCGAATCCCAGACCCGAATCTGCGCTTCCTCGCCCGCCCGCGCCAGGGCCACGCGCACCGTGCCACGCGCCCCCGCCGCCTGACAGCCGTTGCGCACCAGGTTGATGAGCACCTGGCGCAGCTGATCCGGATCCACCGGCGCCGTCAGCGGCTGGGGCACCCGCACCTCCAGGGTCACCTCGCGCGTGAGGGGGTCCGCGCGCAGCATGTCCACCGTCTCCGACACCAGCGTGTCCAGCGCCACCGGGCGGCGCTGCGGCTGGGGCGGGCGGGCAAAGCGCAGGAAGTCCTCCACCAGCCGCGCCAGCCGGTCCGACTCGCGCGTGAGGATGCCGGTGAGCCGCTGCACCACCGCGTCCTGCGACTGCTCCTGGGCCAGGAGCTGCGCGGAGCCGCGCATGGAGGCCAGCGGGTTGCGCAGCTCGTGCGCGAGCTGCGCGGAGAGCGTGCCCAGGCTGGCCAGCCGGTCCGTGCGCTTGAGGTCTTCCTCCATGCGCCGCAGGTCGGTGAGGTCCTGGAAGACGATGAGCAGCGCGCCCGCTTCCCCCTCCAGGGGTGACACCGACAGGCCCAGCACCCGCTTGCCGCCCGGCGTCTGCACGGGCAGCTCGCTGCGGATGGAGCGCGGCGCCAGTGTGGACACGCCCGGCAGCAGCTTCTCCAGGGGCTGCCCCACGCACGCGTGGGCGTCCTCCTGGAGGATGCCGCTGCCCGCGGTGTTGAGGAAGGTGACGCGCCGGTGGACGTCACAGGTGACGAGCCCGGACGGCATGGAGGACAGGATGAGCTGCTGGAGCCGCCCCAGCCGGCGCAGGTCCGCCTCGCTCTGGGACAGCGCGCCGCCCGTGGCGGACAGCTGGCGCGACAGGTAGCCGGACAGGACGGCGATGAGCACCAGCGCCAGCGCGTTGCTGCCCAGCACGAAGAGCACCCGCGAGGGCGACACCATGATGCTGCCCGCGGGCGTGGTGAGCCCCATCACCAGCAGGAGCGCGGTGAAGGCGAACGTGGACACGGCCGCGGCCACCAGCGCGCCGCGCCAGTCCAGCACCACCGCCGCGCCGATGACGGCCAGGCTGTAGAGGAACGTGAGCGGGGAGTCCGCGCCGCCGCTCAGGTAGACGAGCCCGGTGGCGATGAGCACGTCGCCCACCACCTGCACCGTGGCGTCCAGGCGCCCGGCCGTGCCCCGGCGCAGCCGCAGGCCCGTCACCACGGTGAGGAGGTAGGCGCCCGCGATGACCGCGAACGACAGCGAGTCCGCGCGGCTGGGCTCCTGCACGGGCTGGGTCACCAGCCGCACCACCGTCACGACGAGCGACAGGCTCGCCGCCACGGTGCGGAACAACACCAGCCACACCAGGCGCGAGCGCAGCCCCGGGGCCACGCTTCGCGCCGTGCTTCCTGACACCGCGTTACTTGATGGCGCCGGCAAGCGAGAAGATGGGCAGGTACATGGCGATGAGGAAGCCGCCGACCACGCCGCCGAGGAACACCATCAGGAGGGGTTCGATCATCGACGTCAGCGCGCCGATGGCCGTGTCCACCTCGTCATCGTAGAAGTCGGCGATCTTGTTGAGCATGGTGTCCATGGCGCCCGTCGCTTCACCGACGCCAATCATCTGCACCACCATGGACGGGAACACCTTGGTCTCCAGCAGCGGACCCGCGATGTTCTTGCCCTCGGCGATCTTCCCGCGCACGTAGTAGATGGCCTCTTCCACCGTGCGGTTGCCGGCCGTCTTCGCCGTCACGTCCAGCGCGTCCAGGATGGGCACGCCGGAGGAGATCATCGTGCCCAGGGTGCGCGTGAAGCGCGCCACCGCCACCTTGCGGAGCACGTCGCCGAACAGGGGCAGCTTGAGGAAGGTCTTGTCCCAGAACTTGCGGCCGCGGGGCTGGCGGTAGCTCCAGGTGAAGGCGGAGACGATGGCGGCGATGCCCACGACCGTGTGGAGGAAGTACGCCTGCGCGAACTTCGACAGGTCCACCACCACCTGCGTGGGGCCCGGCAGCTGCGAACCGAAGTCCGCGAACATCTTCTCGAAGACGGGCGTCACCTTGAGCAGCAGCAGCGCCGTCACGCCGATGGCCACCAGGATGACCACCGTCGGGTAGGTCATGGCGCCCTTGACCTTCGCCTTGAGCTTCTCGTTCTTCTCACGGTAGGCGGCGAGCCGGTTGAGGATGGTGTCGAGGATACCGCCCACCTCGCCCGCGGCGCACAGCTGCACGTAGAGCTCGTCGAAGACCTTGGGGTGCTCCTTCAGCGCGTCCGCGAAGGTGCTGCCCTGCTCCACCTTGCTCTTGATGGCGAACACCACCTTCTTGAAGGCGGGGTTGTCCATCTGGCTGGCGAGGATGTCCAGACACTGCACCAGCGGCAGGCCCGCGTCGATCATCGTCGCGAACTGACGGGTGAAGATGAGGATGTCCTTGCCCGTCACCCCGCCCATGCCGGGCAGGGAGATCTCCCCGTCGAGCGCGCTCTTCTTGCGCACCTTCGTCGGGTTGAGGCCCAGGGACTTCAGGCGCGCGTTGACGGCCTCGATGTCCGAGGCCTCCATCTCGCCCTTCTTGTTCTCCCCGCTCTTGGTCTTCGCCTCCCAGAGGAACTGGGCCGTGTTCTTCTTGGACGCTGTCGCCTTCTGCACTGCTGGTGCTGCCATGACGGGACCTCCGGGGAGGGCGAGGAGTCTAACCTGTGATTTTCATGCCCCAAAACTAACGGGCACCCGCTCCCCCGGCCGGCCGCTGGGCTCCACCCGGCCCACCGCCCGTGGCGAGGATGTTGCGCAGCTCCTCCGGGTCGGAGGAACGGCCGAAGGCCTCGTCCTGGGAGATGAGCCGGCGCGCCAGAAGGGCGGCCAGCGCCTGGTTGAACGTCTGCATGCCGTACTTCGCCTGACCCACCTGCATGGAGGAGTAGATCTGGTGGACCTTGTCCTCGCGGATGAGGTTCCGGATGGCGGGGTTGGGCACCATGACCTCCAGGGCCAGCACGCGGCCCGGACCGCCCACCTTGGAGACGAGCGCCTGGCTCATCACGCCCTCCAACACGAAGGACAGCTGCGCGCGAACCTGGGGCTGCTGGTACGGGGGGAACACGTCCAGCACGCGGTTGATGGTCTGCACCGCGCTGTTGGTGTGCAGCGTCGCGTAGCAGATGTGGCCCGTCTCCGCGATGGTGAGCGCCGCTTCGATGGTCTCCAGGTCGCGGAGCTCACCGACGAGCACGATGTCCGGGTCCTGGCGGAGGATGTACTTGAGGGCCGTCTTGAAGTTGCGCGTGTCCGCCCCCACCTCGCGCTGGTTCACCAGGCAGTTCTTGTGCGGGTGCAGGTACTCGATGGGGTCCTCGATGGTCATGATGTGCTCATGACGCTCGGTGTTGATCTTGTCGATCATCGAGGCCAGCGTGGTGGACTTGCCGGAGCCCGTGGGGCCCGTCACCAGGATGAGGCCGCGCGGCTTCTTCACCAGCTCCGCCACCACCGGCGGCAGGCCCAGCTCCTGGAACGTCAGGATCTTGAAGGGAATCGTGCGGAACGCACCGGCGACGGCGCCGCGCTGCATGAAGATGTTCGCGCGGAAGCGCGACAGGCCCTTCACGCCGAACGACAGGTCCAGCTCGTTCTCCTCCTCGAACTTGTGCTTCTGGGCGTCCGTGAGGATGGAGTAGCAGAGCTGCTTGGTCTCCACGGGCGTGAGCGGCGCCGTCTTGAGCGGGACGAGCTCACCGTCCACGCGGAGCTGCGGCGGCGAGCCGGTGGTGATGTGGAGGTCGGAAGAGCCCTTCTCGACCATCGCCTTGAGGAGCTGGTGCAGGTTGGCCACGGATGCGTGTCCTGTCGGAGGAAGAAGTGGGGGGAGGAGGTGGGGTGACTAGAAGCGGTCCGGCGCGGTGTTGCCCACGACCTCTTCGAGCGTCGTCATTCCGTCCATGAGCTTCTTGAGCGCGCTCATGCGCAGGCTGCTCATGCCCAGGCGGATGGCCTCCTGCTTGAGCTCCGCGGCGGAGGCGCCGTTGATGACCAGCTCCTTGAGGCCGTCCCAGAAGGGCATGACCTCGTAGATGGCCACGCGGCCGCGGTAGCCGCGGTCGTTGCACTCGCGGCAGCCGACCTTCTCGTACATGGTGAAGGTGCCCATCTTGTCCGGCGGGATGCCCGCGTCGATGAGGGCCTGCTCGTCCACCTTCTCCGCGGGGCGCTTGCACGCGGGGCACAGGCGGCGCGCCAGACGCTGGGCGAGGATGAGGTTGAGCGACGCCGTCACGAGGAACGGCTCGATGCCCATGTTGAGCAGACGGCTGACCGTGCCTGGGGCGTCGTTGGTGTGCAGCGTGGAGAGCACCAGGTGGCCCGTGAGCGCCGCCTTCACGCCGATCTCCGCCGTCTCGAAGTCGCGGATCTCACCGATCATGATGATGTCGGGGTCCTGGCGGAGGAAGGAGCGCAGGCCGGCCGCGAAGTTCAGGCCGATGTCTTCGTGCATCTGCACCTGGTTGATGCCGGCGAAGTTGAATTCGACCGGGTCCTCCGCGGTGCAGATGTTGGTGCCCACGTCGTTGAGGCTGGAGAGCGCGGAGTACAGCGTCGTCGTCTTGCCGGAGCCCGTGGGGCCCGTCACCAGCACCATGCCGTAGGGCCGGTCGATGGCCTCCTTGAACCAGGCCAGGGGCTGCGCGTCGAAGCCCAGCTTCGTCATGTCCAGCTGCAGGTTGCTCTTGTCGAGCAAGCGCATCACGACCTTCTCGCCGAAGAGCGTGGGGCACACGCTCACGCGGAAGTCCATCTCCTTGCCGCCGCCGATCTTGATCTTGATGCGGCCGTCCTGCGGCAGGCGCCGTTCGGAGATGTCCAGCGACGCCATGATCTTCAGACGGCTGGTGATGGCGTTGCGCAGCTTCATGGGCGGGCGCATCACCTCGTACATCACGCCGTCGATGCGGAAGCGGACCCGGAAGTCCTTCTCGTACGGCTCGATGTGGATGTCGGACGCGCGCTTCTTGATGGCGTCCATGAGGATGAGGTTCACCAGCTTGACCACGGGCGCGTCATCCGCGGCCCTGGCCATTTCATCCACGTTCTCCTGCTCCTCCTTGGCGACCTCGATGTCGTCGCCCACGTCGCCGACGATGTCCTCCAGCGAGGGGCCCTTCTCCGCGTAGTAGCGCTCGATGGATTCGCGGATGGAGATTTCGGACGCGACGACGGCTTCGATGTTGTAGCCGGTGAGGAACTTCAGGTCGTCCACCGCGAAGATGTTGGACGGGTCGCACATGGCCACGATGAGGGACGGGCCCGCGCGGTTGACCGGGATCACCAGGTGCTTCTCGGCCACTTCCTTGGGCACGAGCTTGATGATGTCCGGATCAATGTCGAAGTCCTTCAGGTTGATGGCCGGGACGCCGTACTGCTTCGACAGGAAGTCGGTGAGCTTCGACTCCTCGATGGCGCCCGTCTTGATGAGCGCCGTGCCGATGCGCGCGCCACTCTTCTGCTGCTCCTCCTGCGCCTTGCGGAGTTGCTGGACGGAGATGAGGTTCTCGCGCACCAGCAATTCACCGAGTCGACCGGACATTTCTGGGATGCCTCTTTGAGCGTGAGGAGGGAACAGCCAGAGCCCCGGCTGTCAGCGGGACCCGCGGGGGGAATGAGGCCATGCTACAGGGGCCTGAAGCCCTGGCACGGATCCTCCCGGATTAGAGGAAACCGATGCGCGGCCTGTCAAGGCGCCCTGGCGTGCTCCCTTGCTGTCCGGAGCCCCTTTCCAGAGGGCGCGACAGCCCTACCCGTCGCCCCGGGCCACCACGGTGCGGGCGGCCTCCACGTCGCGTTTGATTTGACCCACCAACTCGGCGGCGGAGCCAAAGCGCTGCTCGGGCCGCAGCCGCTCCAGGAACTGCACCCGCAGCTCCTTGCCGTAGAGGTCGCCGGAGAAGTCCAGGAGGTGCGCCTCGATGGTGACCTCCGTGCCGCCAAAGGTGGGCTTCACGCCGATGTTGGCCGCCCCCGGCCGCCAGGGCCCTTCGGCCTCCGCCAGGAGGCGCACGCGGATGGCGTACACGCCGGGGGCGGGCCGCAGTTCGTTCTGCGTGTCCACGTTGGCGGTGGGAAAGCCGATGGTGCGCCCCCGGCCCGCGCCGGACACCACCGTGCCGTCCAGGTCGAACGGGCGGCCGAGCAGGCGCCTGGCCGCGCCCACCCTGCCCTCCAGGATGTACTCGCGGATCCGCGACGAGGACGCGACGACGCCGTCCACGTTCACCGGCTGCACGACGTGCACCCGGGCCCCCCGCTTCGCCGCGGCGTCGCGCAGCGTGGTGACGGTGCCGGCGCGCTGGGCGCCGTAGGTGTAGTCGCTGCCCACGACGACGTGGCCCACGCCCAGCGTGTCGAAGAGGGCGGCCTCGAAGTCCTGCGGCGTGGAGCGCGCGTAGTCGCGGGTGAAGGACTGCACCACCACGTGGGCCAGGCCGCACGCGGCGAGCAGCTCCAGCTTGCGCGGCAGGAGCGTAATCAGCTTGGGCGCCAGGTCCGGCTGGAGCACCTTGCCCGGGTGGGGCTGGAAGGTGAGCGCGTTCGCGGGGGCGTGGCGGAGCGCCTCCGCGAAGAGGGCCTGGTGGCCCACGTGCACGCCGTCGAAGTTGCCCAGCGCGAGGGCCTGCCCCTGAAGCTGGCGGCCCGCCTCGGACACGGACTGGAAGACCTTCATGGCCCTCCCCTATAGCACCCCGCGCGCTTTTGCCCTGGCCAACCCACGCGGCTCCATGGTTAGAGGCCCCCCGTTCCCGCCATGCGCCCTGCCCTGCTCCCTGATCCGGTCGGCCTCAAGTTCGTCCCCCTGGAAGCGCCCCCGGACTGGGACGCGGAGTTCGGCTTCACGGGCCCATTGGAGCTGGAGATCGGCTCCGGGGCGGGCGGGCACGCGCTGGAGTACTGCCGCCGCAACCCCGGCGTGCGCTTCGTGGCCTTCGAGTGGCGCAAGAAGTACGCGCGCGACACGCAGATGCGCGCGGAGAAGGCGGGCCTGAAGAACCTGCGCGTCGTCGAATCCGACGCGCGCTTCGTGGTGCCGCGCATCTTCGCCCCCGGGTCGCTGGACGTCATCCACCTGCAGTTCCCCGACCCGTGGTGGAAGCGCTCGCACGCCAAGCGGGCGGTCGTGCAGCCCGATTTCGCGAAGGTGATGCTGGGGCTGCTCAAGCCCGGCGGCCGCTTCGACATGCGCACCGACGTGCAGGACCGCGCGGTGGCCATGCTGGAAATCCTGGAGGCGGCGGGCTTCCACAACCCGCTGGGCGCCGGGGTGTTCCACCCGTACGACCCGGAGGAGGTGCCCTCCACCCGCGAGCGGCGCTACCTGGCGTCCGGGGAGCCCGTGTACCGCGCACGCCTGGTGAAATCCGCGCCCTAGCTCCGCCGGCGCCTGTCAGGCCCTGGACGCCCGGCGGACGCGTGTCCCTGGGGTGCCCGCCAGGGCCCTTGGCAGCGCCCTCCACCCGGAGGAGAATCCACCCACGGGGTTTTGGCCCCAGGGGACACTCGCGACGTCGGGCCACGACCGCATCCTGTTGGGGGGTGGGCGCCTCATGCCGGAAGCCGAAAGGAAACGGATGCCGGAGGGCGTGCGCAGGAGCGGACCCGCCAACGACTTCTCCGGGCGCACCGTGCTCATCGTGGACGATGATCCGGCGCAGATCCGCCACGTGCGCGAGGGCCTGGCCCCGCACGGCTACGTCTTCAAGGAAGCGCTGGACGGGGCGCAGGCGCTGTCCGCCATCCGCGCGGGCCGGCCGGACCTCATCGTGATGGACGTGGAGATGCCGGGCCTGGGCGGCGTGGAGGTGTGCCGCATCGTCAAGGCGAACGCGGGCGAGGGCGGCTTCGGCTTCATCCCGGTCATCCTGATGACGGCCCGGCAGGCGGCGGGCAAGGTGGAGGGGCTGGAGCTGGGCGCGGACGACTACCTGGTGAAGCCGTTCGACATGCTGGAGTTGGGCGCGCGCGTGAAGTCCATGCTGCGGCTCAAGGCGTTGCAGGACGCGCTCCTGGAGAAGAACCGCGAGCTGGAGTGGGCCAACCGCGAGCTGGACCGCCGCCGGCAGGAGCTGCTCGCGCTCAGCCGCACGGACGCGCTCACGGGCCTGTACAACCGGCGCTACTTCGAGGAGCGGCTGAGCGAGGAGTTCATGCGCTCGCGCCGGTACCGCTCTCCCCTGTCGCTGGTGATGCTGGACATCGACCACTTCAAGCGCATCAACGACACGTTCGGCCACCCCTTCGGGGACGAGGTGCTGCGCGCGGTGGCGCACACGGCGCGCGCGACGCTGCGGGAGGTGGACCTGCTGGCCCGCTACGGCGGCGAGGAGTTCATCGCCCTGCTGCCGGAGGCGGCTCCCCAGGACGCGCTCCGGGCGTGCGAGCGGGTGCGCGAGGCCATCGAGCGGCTGGAGCTGACGTGGACGTCGCCGGACGGAATGTCGCAGGAGGTGAAGCTGACCGCGTCGCTGGGCGTGGCGACGGTGCCCGCGGACGACCTGCCGGGCACGGAGGCCCTGCTGCGCGCGGCGGACGCGAGCCTGTATTCCGCCAAGGGAACGGGGCGCAATCGCGTCCACCAGCACGCGGCGTGACGCACCTCCTGCTTCCCCACGGCGGCGGTTTGACCTAAATCGGAGGACCCATGCGCCCGCTCGCGATGACGACCTGGCTGCTGTTCGCCCTCCTCTCCCTGGGCGGCTGCAGCCGGCTGCAGCCGGACACCCCCGTGGGGGCCTACCAGACGTTCCACCGGCACGTGCAGCGCGGAGAGCTGCCCAAGGCCTACGCCGGGCTGTCACAACAGACCCAGCAGGTCCTGAAGGCGCGGGCGCAGGAGGTCAGCGACGCGTCGGGGGGCATGGTGAAGCCGGAGCCGCTCCCGCTGTTCTTCGCGAATGTCCCGGTGCCGCCGGATGTTCAGGAGGTTTCGCTGCTCCGGCAGGAGGGCGACGTGGCGACCTTGGTGGTGCGCTCGGCGGGAAGGTCGGGCGAGGTCCGGATGGTGAGGGAACCGTCCGGGTGGAAGGTGGACTTTTCAGCATCCCCCCAGCCGTGAGCCCGGGCATGCCCGGCTTTCGCGCATCAGGTAACGTACAACCGTGAACGACAGGAAGACACGGCGGGTGCTCCCCGCAGTCGAAGTCATCCGCAGGCCGGGCTCCACGCCCGGCGGCCCGGTGACGCCGTCCTCGACTGCCCCCACCCCC